>SKXF01000050.1 GCA_007128555.1 Clostridia bacterium
CCCTGCTGGATTTTGAGCTGGCGGCCGACGAGCTGGAGCTGGCGACGCGGGTTCATGCGGAACTGGCCGGGGACGCGGAGGCCGAGAGGGTGGCTTTCCATGAGGCGCAGGCAGAAGCGCAGAACGTCTATCAGAAGGAAATAGATCGCTACCACCTCAGGGTCTTCCTTCTCCGCTTCGCCTATGTGCTGCCGGCATTTTTGGGGTCGTTCTTATTGTGGCGCCGTCTTCGCGACAGGAGATCGCGATACCTCATCATCGCCACATCGCTAATAGCCTTTTCGTCCCTGCAGATGATCGGGCTCATGGGCCAGTACACCCTGCATCTGTTTCGGGATATCAGCCAACTCATCATTTCAGTGGTGGGGACGGTCACCATGATCGCCGGTATTGTGAGTGTGAAACGCTACCTGTTTGGTTCCGAGAGATTGATGCAACACAGGTTCCGGCGGGGACAGTGTTCATCCTGCGGGTTTCCGGTTGACCGCAGCTCGCAGTATTGCGCAGACTGTGGGAGCGGCCTGTTTCGCGAATGCTCTACCTGCAACCAGATGTTTCCCATCGGTGCAGTATTCTGCACTGCCTGTGGGCAGTCCACGGAGGATGAAGAGTGAGCCATGGGTCATGTGGAGAGAGGTCACGCCCTGTCAACTGTCATGATGGGGAATGACCCTCTTCACCATGTCATTGGGCTTCTAGAATCAGCAACCGCCCGTCGAATCTAAGGTCCGAAGGGACTAATCCTTCTCCGGCGCATGCAGCTTTCGGTAATAGCTTCCAGCCTGGTAGACTGCGGCTAGGGGGTTGTGACCCAGGACGCGGTCTTTGGCGGCAAGCACGGTGACCGGAGCGTCGGAGTATTTGAAGAACAGGCTGTCATGCCCCACGCACAGGCCGAGGACCACGTTGAACTCCGTCTGACTCTCGTTCATCAGCTCAGCCTGGCCGATGGGGTTGCACATGGCCTCGAAGCCGTCTGGATTGAACCGGTCCTTGCAGGCGATGCCCACATCCCCCTTGTCAACATTTCCAATCTTGCACATGCCGGATACGACGTCTAACCCGGACTTGCGGTAGTAGTCTGCAACGATCCTGGCCTCGGAATGGAGACCGCTGCAGAAGACCAGGCCCAGGCGTCGAAAGCCTGCGGCCCGGCAGGACTCGGTAATCTCCTGGAGACGGGTCCACTCGCAGTAGCCGGCTTTTTCGATGTGGGCCGCGACCTGGGCCATTGTTCGATTCTCCGGATCTTCGTACTTCTCCAGGGTCCGGTCCAGCCACTCGCCCTTGTGTTGTGGGCAGGCACGCGGTCTCTTCTCTTCATCCTGGTCCCGGCATGCCCGGACCTCGCACTGCGCGCAAATCGACATTGAAGCCACCTCCTGGTGGTATTGCCAAACCGTAGAGGACTTAGCCATCGGGGGACTCCTTTCCTGCACGCAGGGGCATTGCCCGTGATCCCGTGGTGCAGTGTAAGGGTACAGGGGGCGACAAGGTGGATGATATTGATGTCTGGAAGAAGGCCGCCATTGTTACGGGAGTGTCGGGCGCTCGCCTCGAGGTGCCGTTGCCCGGGCCGTGGCGAGATGGCCCATAGGGATCAAAAACTCAAGCAGGAAACGGGAGATGGACGATCCGGGGGCGCATTGCCCTGGTTGTCCAGCCGAACCGGCGAGCACCGGATCGCATGCATATACCCCGTGTGCGATGGCTCAGGCGGTCGTGAGTGCGTAGCAGGTCGAACTCCGTCTTGACAGAGGACGGGCAGTTGTTGTTAAATACGAGTATATTGATCGGAATAATTTGATATGCAGGGAGGGGTTACCATGGGATTTGACGCCATTAAGCAGGATCTTCGCGCCGCTCTTCAGCGAGATCCAGCCGCCAGTACGTCGCTGCAGGTGATACTACTCTATCCAGGGTTTCATGCTATCACACTTCACCGCCTGGCCCATGCTTTGCATCGTCGAGGATTGTTTTGGCTTCCGCATATCCTTGCATGGGTGAGCCGGTTCCTGACGGGCATCGAGATCCATCCTGGCGCAGAAATCGGCCCGGGCTTCTTCATCGATCACGGGATGGGTGTTGTCATTGGGGAGACCAGCCTTATTGGCCGAGATGTGACCATGTACCATCAGGTTACCCTGGGTGGAACCGGTTGGTTTTCGGAGAAACGACATCCCACAGTGGGCGATGAGGTTCTGATCGGGGCCGGTGCAAAGCTCCTGGGCCCGATCAAGATTGGCACGGGTGCGAAAATTGGTGCAGGAGCCGTCGTGCTGGGAGATGTGCCCGAGGGCTGTACGGCCGTCGGGATTCCTGCGAAGGTGGTCAGAGGTTGTGAAAATACCATTGGCTGGCGACAGAGACCAGGCCTTGTGAGGAGGATTGGCGATGATAAGTCAGAACATAACCCAGTTGATCGGCAAGACGCCCATGGTGGAGTTGAGGGCCATATCTCCCGGTCCACAGGTAGAGATCCTGGCGAAGTTGGAGATGTTCAACCCCTCGGGGAGCGTCAAGGATCGGCCCGCCCTGGGTATGATTCAACAGGCCGAAGCTGACGGGATCCTGCGACGGGGCGAGACCCTCGTTGAACCCACCAGTGGCAATACCGGTATTTCGCTCGCCATGATCGCAGCGTCAAGGGGGTATCACTTCACCGCGACGATGCCTGCAAGCATGTCCAGGGAACGTCAGCAGATACTTAGAGCCCTGGGGGCAGAGGTGATTCTGACCGGATCTGAGGAAGGTATGCGGGGGGCGATCGCAGAGGCCGAGCGACGCGTGCAGGAGTATGGTCACGTCATGCTCTCCCAGTTCACGAATCCCGCCAATCCCGAAGTGCACAGCACAACGACAGCTAGGGAGATCCTACATGATACCGGAGGCTGCATGGACTATTTCACGGCGGGTGTTGGGACGGGCGGTACTTTCACCGGGGTGGGCGCCGTCTTGCGGAAGGAAGTGCCCGGGATTCGGCTCGTGGCTGTGGAACCTGCGAATTCCGCCGTATTGTCCGGGGGACCTGCCGGTGGACACGGGGTCCAGGGCATTGGTGCGGGGTTCATACCGGCGATCATGGATACCACCCTCATGGATGAAGTCATTACGGTCACCGATGATGATGCGATGAGCATGGCGAGGCGCCTTGCGGTCGAAGAGGGGCTTTTCGTTGGGATTTCCTCTGGTGCAGCAGCGACCGCTGCGCTGAAGCTGGCCGAGCGGGCTGTCTCTGTCACTGGGGCCCGATGTGGTGACGTGATCCGTATTGTGACCATCCTCCCCGATACAGGAGAGCGATACTTGAGCCTCCTCGGCGACTCGTATGGTCCAGGGGGTGTGTCAGAAAGATAATTTCACGGATCGGAACCCCCAGCCGATATCTCTCATGCTCTGTGGTTCCTGGGGTCTTGAGCCGCGATGTCGGGCGCCGGTCCTGGTTTACTCTGCGCGATGCATGCCCGTTAGCGAAAGAACCAGCGCCTATACGTATAAGAACTCGCTCGATTCATCGCTTATCTCAGGTGAAGAGGCATGCCTCGAGGGTGTTTATGCAGTGGATTTTCATGGTATTGCGATGGAAGTCGATGATCCCTTCATCCTTCATTTTGCCGAGCTCCCTGGAGAGCGAGGGCCGGGGGATCCCCAGGTGATCGGCCATCTCTTTGCGTGTCAGATCGAGATCCAGCTGCAGGCGTTTCTGCTCCTGGTATTCATCGAGAAG
>SKXF01000422.1 GCA_007128555.1 Clostridia bacterium
CCGAGGTCTATCGGGACCGCTTCGTCCGGGTCCGGGTCGGGCGGGCTGAGACCTTTCAGCTCCGGGCAGAGATCCTCAACGGGGACGAGTGAGCATCGCCACGACCATTCGGAGGAAGCACTCCCTCAGCCCCGGCATCAGGACCAGGGGAGCCAGGTACGGACGAAGGGGAACCTCGCGGTAGTGTAGGAGCTCCGCGGGCAGGCCGGCTGCGATGCGACGGAATCTTCGAGACGTCATGCCGTTGACGTAGTCCAGGTGATGGGAGCCGAGGTCTCCCAGCCTCAGGTTCAGACGGGCCTCGGCGTCGGGATGTCCCTGGATGAGCTGGCGATAGGCCGTGATCATGGTGGATTGGGAGAAGATCAGGTGGACCCAGGGGATGCCGATGGCGTCGGAGAGATGGGCGCCGTAGGGGTGGTAGTAGGGCGGAAAGTTCACATAGAGGTTTCCCCCGGGCCGGAGGACCCGCAGGCACTCAAGGAGAGCCCGCACCGGTTCGGTCAGGTGTTCGACCGTATCGTTCAGGATGATGGTATCGAAGAAACCATCATCGAAGGGCATGTCCGCGGCATCCCCGGTGACGAAGTGGGTCAGGTGGTCGAGCCCCTGCTCCCGGCTGAAAGCTGATGCCTGGCGCTCGTAGCTTTCGACAGCGTCAATCCCCCATACTCCCTCGGCTTCAAGCGTGGCGAAGTAGCAGGTCTTACCTCCAGCACCACAGCCGACATCCAGGACCCTTCGGTCTCTGAACATTTCCTCCTGGGTGGTGAAGTCCAGGTAATACTGGATCGTGCGGTGGCCCTGTTCAAACTGCCACCGGGCGTAGGTCATGGTCCCGTCCGTCTCCAGGTTGAAAGGATGTACGGGTCGGGGGAAGAAGCGGTTGAGGAACTTGAGGATCGCGACGCCGGGTGCGCTCATGCTATTCACCTCCGTCAGTTCATTCAAGGAGTGCCTGCTTTCTTGTACAATACATAAAGAAGAAGGTCAAGTCCTTGAGGGGAGGAGAAAATGGAGCGCAAAGATGAAGTCAGTACCCCAATGATGAAGCAGTACCTGGGCATAAAGGAGTCTCACCCGGATGAGATGCTCTTTTTCCGCATGGGAGACTTCTACGAGATGTTCTTTGAAGATGCCGAGCTTGCAGCCCGGCTTCTGGATATTGCGCTCACCTCCAGGGATGGGGGCAATGGTGTTCGGGTTCCCATGGCTGGAGTTCCCTATCATGCCGCGGAATCATACATACAGGGCCTGCTGGAAGCTGGGCAGCGGGTGGCGATCTGTGAGCAGATGGAGGAGGCGTCCGCTGCGCGCGGGCTCGTAAGACGAGAGGTGGTTCGGGTCGTCACCCCCGGGGCCCGGATGGATGCCGCGGTGATGGGAAGCAAGAGGGACAACCTGGCCGCAGCTGTGACGGGTTCAGGGGAGTCCCTCGGCATGGCCGTCGCCGATATTTCCACGGGCTACTTTGCCTGCGTTCAGGTGGACGGGCCCGACGCCCAGCGCAGGATTGCCGGGGAGTTTGCTCGCCACGGGCCCCGGGAGTGCTGCGTCGACCCGGGGATAACCGGGGGGGAGGCACTGCGAGAGAGCCTCACTGAAACCGGGCCCCTTCACTTCGCGGAGATGGATGAGTGGGTTTTTGACGAGGATCGATGCGAAGAGATACTGAGGGACCATTTTGGGGTGTCGAACCTTTCCGGTTTCGGCTGTGACGGTCGATCCCAGGCGGTTCGCGCTGCGGGAGGGCTTCTGCATTACCTTCGCGAGACCCAGAGGAACGCTCTACGCCAGATTGTCAGGCTGCAGACTTACTCGGTCGAGGATCACCTGGTCATTGATCCTGTGGCCCGGCGAACTCTCGAGCTGACCGAACCACTATTTTCTGATCGCGAGGGCGGAACGCTGCTGGAGGCCCTGGACCGGACGGAGACCCCCATGGGGGGCAGGCTCCTGCGCAGGCGGATGGAGCGTCCCCTGAGGGACCCAGGAGCCATAGGTCGACGGCTGGATGGTGTGCAGGCCCTGGTCGGAGATCCGGTGTCCCGGGATCGACTGCGGGAGTCGCTGCGCCGGATACAGGACCTGGAGCGGCTGGCAGGACGGATCTCCTATGGCACGGCCACTCCGAGAGACATGGCTGCGCTACGGTCCTCGCTGGCCCGGGTTCCGGGGGTGCTGGATGCCCTGTCCGATATGCCCCAGGTCCGCGAGGAGGCCTCGATGTGGCGCGAGCTGGTCGCTGGGATCGATCTGCTCGAGGATGTTTGCGAGATGCTGGACACTGCCCTGGTCGATGAGCCTCCAGCCGGGGTCCGGGATGGTGGGATCATCCGCACGGGCTATGATGGGGACATTGATCGGCTGCGCCGTCGGTCCGAAGAGGGAAAGCAGTGGATTGCCGAGATGGAGGTTCGGGAGAAACAGCAGACGGGGATCAAGTCACTGAAGGTCGGCCACAACAAGGTCTTCGGTTACTATCTTGAAGTGACTCATCCCAATCGGGACCTGGTGCCCGATACCTATCAACGCAAGCAGACGCTGGTTAACTCCGAACGCTACGTCACACCCGAGCTGAAGGAGAAGGAGGCTCTCATCTTCGGGGCCGAGGATCGGCTCGCAGACCTGGAGTACCGGGCGTTCGTTCGACTGAGGGAGAGGACGGCCGAGGAAGTCAACCGCCTCCTGGCGACGGCGGCTTCCCTGGCGCAGATCGATTGCCTGCTCAGTTTCGCCCTTGTGGCCGTCCACAATAACTACTGTCGGCCCATTGTGGATGAGGATCTGGTCCTGGATATTGTTCAGGGGCGGCATCCGGTTCTGGATGCAACGGACATCGATGAGCCTTTTGTCGCCAACGACTGTTACATCGACTGCGACGGCCAGGCTTTCCTGGTTGTCACCGGACCCAACATGTCCGGCAAGTCCACGTACCTGCGCCAGGTGGGCCTGATCGTGATCATGGCCCAGATGGGTTCCTTTGTTCCAGCCGAACGCGCCAGGATCGGGGTGGTGGACCAGGTCTTCACCCGGATCGGTGCCGCCGATGATCTGACCCGGGGGCGCAGCACATTCATGATGGAGATGACCGAGGTGGCCAACATCCTCAATAACGCCACCACGCGGAGCCTGCTCATTCTCGACGAGGTCGGGCGCGGCACCAGTACCTACGATGGCATCAGCATCGCCTGGGCGACGTGTGAATACATCCGACGGTCCTCACGACTGGGGTGCCGCACGCTGTTTGCTACCCACTACCACGAGCTCACCCGCCTCGCTGATCGGTATCACGGGGTGGCGAATTACTCGGTGGCAGTGCGGGAGAAGGGGGACGACGTGGTATTTCTGCGCAAGGTGATTCCTGGGCCGACGGATCGAAGCTACGGCATCCACGTGGCGCGCCTGGCAGGTTTGCCACCCCAGGTCATTTACAGGGCCCGGGAGCTGCTGTCGGGGCTGGAGCAGTCCGCGGAAGCCCTCACGCCCGACGCTCCGCGGGAAGATGCTCGGACGCGGGATGGACGGGCTGTGACCCGGAGAAAGAGCTCGTTCGACCAGGTCTCACTGTTTCATCGAGGGGATGAGGATCATGAGTAGAGGCAGCCGGATCAGGCGACTCTCGCAGGCCCTGGTGAACCGCATTGCGGCGGGTGAGGTCGTGGAACGGCCGGCCTCGGTGGTCAAGGAGGTGGTGGAGAATGCGATCGATGCCGGGGCAGCG
>SKXF01000060.1 GCA_007128555.1 Clostridia bacterium
GAGTACGACGGTGGAGATGCGATCGTCAGCATCCATCCCGGTGCAGGGGGGCTGGACGCCCAGGAATGGGCGGAGATGCTCATGCGTATGTACACCCGCTGGGCCGAGAGATCCCGACTGAAGGTCGAGACCCTGGACCTCCTGCCCGGAGACGAGGCGGGGCTAAAAAGTGTGACCCTTTCAATGAAGGGGGAGAACGCCTACGGGTTCCTGAAGGTTGAGCGAGGGATTCATCGGCTCGTCCGGATTTCTCCCTTTGACTCCTCCGGTCGGCGGCATACCTCCTTCGCCGCGGTGGAGATCCTGCCGGATCTGCCCGACGACGCCGACGTTGACATTGATGAGGATGATCTGCGGGTCGACACTTACCGGGCGAGTGGCGCGGGGGGACAGCATGTTAACAAGACCGATTCGGCCGTGCGCATCACCCACGAGCCCTCAGGCATCGTTGTCACCTGCCAGAATGAGCGCTCCCAGCACAAGAATCGGGCATCTGCCATGAAGATCCTGCGTGCCCGCCTGCGCCAGCTGCAGGAGGAGAACCGCAGGGAGGAAATGGAGGAGCTGCGGGGCGAACAGCAGGAGATCACCTGGGGCAACCAGATCCGGTCCTATGTCTTTCAGCCCTACACCCTCGTGAAGGACCATCGCACCGGGATCGAAAAGGGCAATATCGCCGCGGTCATGGATGGGGATCTGGATGAGTTCATACGGGGATATCTCGAGCACGCGGTCCTCTCAGAAAGGAACGTGAGCGCAACTGGGAACGGATGAGCCCGCCGTTGACATCCTCGGTGTGCCGGTGGCGCCCCTGACCCTCGAGGAGGCGGTTGACCGCCTTACTCGCCGGATCCGGGGCGAGGAGCCCTACGTGGTGTTCACCCCTAACCCGGAGATGATTGACCGGAGCATGAGGGACGGCGAGTTCCGCCGGCAATTGCTCCTGGCCGATCTGCGCGTTGCAGATGGGGTGGGGCTCCTGTGGGCATCTCGGCTGTTCAGGACCCCCCTTCCGGGAACGGTGCCCGGGGTTGATCTCATGGAATCCCTGCTGGCCGCCTGCGGGTCCGGGGTAGGGGTATTCCTTCTCGGCACGACCCCCCCAGTGGTCCAGGAGGCAGCGAATCGGGCATCCCAGCTCGGCGTCCGTGTCGTCGGATTCCATCACGGCTTCTTCTCGGCCGAGGAGGAGCCGCCGCTGATAGATCTCATCTGTCGCTGTGCTCCCGGGCTGATTATCTCAGGCATGGGGATCCCCCGGGACCAGGCCTTTGCGGTGCGGTGGCGTGATCGTCTTCCGCCGGGTGTGTATCTGGGCGTCGGGGGTGGGTTGAACATCCTGGCGGGGCACAGCCAGCGGGCGCCCAGGGGGGTACGAAGGCTGGGCCTGGAATGGTTGTACCGGCTGATCAGCTCGCCTCGCCGCTGGCGACGACAGATCGCCCTTCCCCGATTTGTGTGGAATGTTCTATACCGTCGCTTTTTGATGTGATAACATGGTTTCCACCAATATGCGGGAGGTGAACGACTCGGGTTGAGGGGGAAACCCCCACCTGGAGTCTGTACATGCGCATTAGCTCGCCACTGTCAGTTCATGACTTGTCGGAGATCGAGGATCGAGCAAGGTACATACGTTGCAGCGTCATCGAATCTATTGCTGAGGCCGGTTCAGGACATCCAGGAGGGTCTCTGTCCTGTGCAGATATTATGGCTCTCCTGTTTTTCGGCGTCCTGTCACTGGATCCCGAGAACCCCAACTGGGAAGACCGCGACCGATTCATCCTTGCCAAGGGGCACGCTGCCCCCGCCCTCTACGCCGCTCTGGCGGGAAGGGGGTTCTTTCCCGAGGAGCAACTCAAGAATCTGAGGAAACTGGGAGGCATGCTCCAGGGGCATCCCGACAGGCTCAGAACCCCCGGAGTTGAGGCCAGCACCGGATCCCTGGGACAGGGACTCTCCCTGGCGGTGGGCATTGCCCTGGCCGGGAAACTGGACGCGAAGGATTTTGGCGTCTATGCACTCCTCGGCGACGGCGAGCTCCAGGAGGGACAGGTATGGGAAGCGGCTGCGGCTGCTGCCCATTACCGGCTGGACAACCTCATTGCGGTTGTCGATCATAACGGGCTGCAGATTGATGGCCCCGTATCAGACATCCTGTCCTTCGAGCCCCTGGCCGAGCGCTGGAAGGCGTTTGGATGGAGTGTCTGGGAGGTCGATGGGCACAGCCCCGGACAGCTCTGGGAGGCGATCCTGCAAGCTCAGACCGCAGGGACGCCCTCCGTGTTGATTGCCGATACCGTGAAGGGCAAGGGCGTGTCATTCATGGAGAACCAGGTGTCCTGGCATGGAAGGGCGCCCTCTGACGATGAGACATGCCAGGCGTTGAGCGAGTTGAGGGGTGGGGCAGAGGATGAGTGACCTGGGCAATCTCCCGAAAGAGGCCACCCGGAACGCCTACGGGCGGGTCCTGGCCGAGCTGGGCCAGGAACGGGAGGACATTGTTGTGCTGGATGCGGACCTGTCAGGCTCCACCAAGACCTCGTTGTTTGCGGCCCGGTTTCCCGAGCGATTCTTCAACATGGGGATTGCGGAGCAGAACATGATCAGCGTGGCTGCGGGCCTGGCCCTGGGTGGCAAGATCCCCTTTGCCAGCACCTTCGCCATTTTTGCGACGGGCCGAGCCTGGGAACAGGTGCGAAGCTCCGTGGCGTATCCGAATCTGGCCGTCCGGATTGTGGCCACCCACGCCGGGGTAACCGTGGGGGCTGATGGAGCCTCGCACCAGGCCCTGGAGGATATTGCCCTGATGCGGGTCATTCCCGGGATGAAGGTGGTGGTCCCCGCCGACGGACCTGAGACGGAGCGCGTGATCCGAGGGGTGGTGGATCTCGATGGTCCGGTCTATGTCCGCCTGGGACGGGCCGAGGTGCCAGCGTTGTCCGGGGACGGCGATTTTGTGCTCGGACGGGCCCAGGTCCTCAGGCCTGGACGCGATGCAGCGATCGTGGCCTGTGGGGTCATGGTCAGCCGGGCCGTGGAAGCGGTGCAGAGACTCGAGGCCCGTGGAATTGAAGCGCGGGTGATCAACCTTTCCACTATCAAACCCCTGGATGTGGAGACGCTCACAAAAGCGGCGACGGAGTGTGGGGCGGTGGTTACGGCGGAGGAACACAGTGTGATTGGCGGCATGGGAAGTGCGGTTGCTGAACTGCTCAGCGAGGTTCATCCGGTTCCCGTACGGCGGGTTGGGGTTGCTGACCGATTTGGACAGTCCGGCGAGGCCCATGAATTGCTGGAGACCTACGGCCTGACCGCCGGGGCTATTGAGGACGCCGTTCTGGCTGCCTTGCGACAGAAAGGGTAGGTTACTGCTTTTCCAGCAGGGATAGGGCCAGGTCGTTGTTGCGTTCGGCCTGCCTCTTCAGACGTGTGGATGCGGCTGCGACGTGATCGCGCCACCGGTCCAGGTGGGGAAGGATCTCGCAGGTGAGGATCTGCTCCAGGTCCGCCGGTTCCAGTTCCTCAACGCGGCCGGGACAGGGAACGCCGATTTCTGAGAGGAAGCCTTCGATCTTGGGATCGTAGCTCAGGCCGATCGGCGGGACACCGACGACGGCCGACAGGATGAGGGCGTGAAGCCGCATTCCCACGGTCAGATGGCCCTGGGCCATCAGGGCCAGGGCCAGGGCCGGCCGCAGGTCCTGCTGAATGACGGCGGTCGGGCAGTTGGCCATCTTGGCAGCGTCCTGGCATACGGGTCCGTCCTTGTGGGCCTGCATGGCGCAGAAGACGGGGAAGTAATCTTCCTGATACAGCAGTTCGGCAGTCCTTGCGGCCAGGTGTGCGATTCGACCCGTCGCAGAGCCCCAGGGCCGCAGTGATAGGATCACGGGTCTGCCGTCAGCTGGCACACCCGCACGTTCCAGTACCTGTTTCGCTTCCATTTCCGGAGCCGGATCCAGGCCGAAGGCGGGATCCGCAGTCACCTCGATGGGTCGGGAGATCCCCAGGTTTCGGGCTGTCTGAAGGGAGGCCTGGTCCCGGAGGGTGACGCACTGGGCCAGGGCCAGGCACCGGCGGGCGAGGAATCTTCCGGTCCGACTCTTGAGAGGTCCGAGCCCGTTAGCATAGATCATGACCGGGACGCCCATCCACCGGGCCAGGTGGACCAGGGAAGCGTAGTAGACCAGGGAGCGGAGGCTGGTCTCGTCCTGAAGCAAGGTGCCGCCCCCACTGATGAACAGGTCGGCACCTCGCAGCGCCTTGAGGACCTGGTGGGGAGAGAATCGTCTTACGGTCCTCACCCCGTGGGCGGAGGCCGTGCCCGCTGGATCGGCCGAGAGGACCGTTACTTCCAGGGGGCTTTTTTTCTTGAGCCCGGTAACCAGACCCTGCAGCAGCGCCTCATCCCCCGTGTTGCCGAAACCAAAGTACCCAGAGACGACCACCTCTTGCTTCGGACGGGCGGGTGCGCCCGCGCGGCAATGAATCTGCCCGTAGATCTCCAGGTGGCGGTCTCGCATGGCTTCGAGGGAGAAGTTGCGGCGCGCGTGGTCGTAGAGGTTGCTTCCCAGCTCCTGGCGCAGGTCCGGGCACTGCAGCAGGGTCTCGATCCTGGCTGCCAGCTCCCTGGGTTTTCCGACGGGGGCCAACAGGCCGGTCTGTCCCTCGGACACCAGGTCGGGGACACCTCCCACGGGGGTTGCCACGGTCGGCCTGGCCATGCGGGCTCCCTCGAGGAGTGCGTAGGGGAAGCTCTCGCTTTCCGAGCTCAATACGTTGATGTCAAAAAGAGACAGCGCAGTGTCCACGTTGTCAATATGCCCGGTGAAGGAGACGCGGCCCTGTAGGCCGAGGTCCCGGACCTGTTCCTCGAGATTTCGCCTCTCGTCGCCATCTCCGACGATCACGAAATGGGTTTCGGGGTGCCGGGGGGCCAGGTGGGCGGCGGCCCGGACAAATACGTCGTGACGCTTGACCTTAGCCAGGCGGCCAATGGTGCCGACGACGGGAGCTCCCCTGGGGATTCCCCAGGCCTCCCGGTGGCGATCTTCATCGGTCACCCTGGGCGGGGTGAAGTCGAGGCCGTTGTAGACGGTGTAGATGCGCCCAGGCGAGAAGTTCCTCTCGATGAGCAGGGTTCGGAACTGATCCGTCACGGCGAGGAAGCAGTCGAAGGATCGGAGGCTGAGGCTGTTCAGTGCCGTGTAGACGATGTGCTTGTAAAGGTTGTCTTCGAAGTCCCTGCGATAGTCGCTGTGCACCGTGGTCACCGTTGGGATGCGAAGTCGGCGCTTGATGATGGCCGCCAGGAAGTTGGCCCTCGCCCCGTGGCAGTGGAGAAGATCCGCATCGAACGCCTCGAGCAGTGCCCGGAGCCGGGACGCGACGCCGAGGTCGGTGCGTTTTCTCTGCTCGAGCAGTACGACGGGCAGGTTCATGTCACGGGCGTCGTCGTAGAATTCCCCGCGGGTCAGGCAGACCAGGCGCACCGGGATTCTCTCTGCCAGTGCCCGAATCAGGAGCAGAACGTGGGTCCTGGCCCCCCCGGTATCGCCTCCGCTTATCAGGTGCACGACGTTCATGTTCGCCTCCCGTGAAATGGACATGTCCTGTACAAGTATACACCAGTGCCGCTGGTGTTCCGATGGAAAGGGTATCATTCTGTGCCCCGGGCACCGGGGTACCGCGTTGGATCGGCGCAAACCTGACATCGTGTCGCCATGAGCCTGTGCCCGGTAATCCCCAGGGCCTAGCGGGCCGTCGCGCCATGGCGGCATTTTGAGGCGCATTGTGACAGGTGAGGGGTTTGATCCCTGCCCGTCCACCCGGTAAAGCGACATACTCCGAGGTGACAGCATATTCTTTTTACAAAAATGTTACAAGTGCAGGTATCCTGTAATTAAGCGTCGAAGAACCCCCCGTACTTATGTAGCTACTATCATGCGCTGCGTTTTTGACCGATACATGATTATGGGTTCCTCTCAATCAAGTGGGAGGTGCTTTCTGTTGCATGCAGTCGACAGGGGGAGATGGCCCGGATGATTGTCATGAGTCATGTCACGAAAGCATACGGCGGCGTCGCGGCCCTCGACGATGTCACCCTTCACATAGCCAGGGGCGAGTTCGTTTTCCTCACCGGCCCCAGCGGAGCCGGAAAATCCACGATGATCAGATTGCTTCACATGGAAGAGAAGCCCACCGACGGGACGATGATGGTGGGAGGTATGAATCTCAACCGCCTCCCCCGACGATATGTTCCCCGCTTGAGGCGCAATCTTGGCGTGGTCTTTCAGGATTACAAGCTCCTCACCTCCATGACCGTGTACCAGAATATTGCCTTCGCCCTTGAGGTTGTGGGTGCACCCCTCAGTTACATAAGGCGGCGGGTGCCAGCGGTGCTGGGCATGGTCGGGCTGGCGGGCATGGAGAACAAGCGGCCCGAGCAGCTCTCTGGTGGAGAGCAGCAGCGCGTCTCCCTAGCCCGGGCCGTCGTGAACTCCCCCAAGATCATCCTGGCCGATGAACCGACCGGGAATCTCGATCGAACGACCTCCTGGGAGATCATGCGCCTGCTGACCGAGTTCAATCGGCGTGGTGCAACCGTCCTGGTTGCCACCCACGATTGGGCCGTGGTGGATGCTATGAAGAAACGGGTTGTGGAGTTGCGCGATGGTCGCCTGACTCGAGATGACGCCAAGGGGGGATATGAACCGGATGCTGACACTTCTCAGGCGATCGGTCGTTGAGGGTTTCAGGGGACTTTTTGGCCATGGGTTGATGAGCCTTGCCTCCATGGGCACCGTTGCTGTTTCGCTCACCGTTCTGGCCTTCTTCCTGGTGCTGGCGGCCAATCTCACCTTTGTGGCCGACGTCCTGGAGGAACAGGTGGAGATCATCGCCTACTGTCATCCGAACTTCGATCGGCGGTGGGAGACGACATTGCTGGAGAAGATCGAGGACATGCCCGGGGTACGGGAGGTTGTGTTTGTGTCGAGGGAATCTGCCCTGGATCGCCTGCGGGAGCAGTTCGGTTCCCAGGCGAGCCTGCTGGATGCGGTGGAGGAGGACAACCCCCTGAGGGATTCCGTGGAGGTTTCGGTGGTCAGCTCAGCTGACACCGGGGCTGTCGTTCGGTCCCTGAGCCAGCTGGACAGCATTGAGGATGTGGCCTACCAGAGGGAGGTCGTCGATAAAATCTATGCCCTCACCGAGGCCCTGCGCACGGCAGGGATGGCCCTGGTGTTCATCCTGGGAGGTGTGACCTTCCTGCTGATCAGCAACACGGTCAGGCTCTCCATTTATGCCAGGCGCCGCGAGATGGAGGTCATGCGGCTGGTCGGAGCCACTCCGGGGTTCATCTGGGGGCCCCTCGTCGTTGAGGGGATTCTACTGGGGCTGATTGGAGCTGCGGTGGCGGGCGGGGTGATCGCCTGGGGATACATCGACCTTGTGGCCGCCGTTGAGAGTTCCCTCCCCTTTGTTCCCATGGTGGGACCGCGGCCCCTCCTTGAGAATTTGATGCAGTTACTCATTGTTTGTGGAGCCATTATTGGATTGATCAGCAGCTGGTTCTCGGTGCGGCGCTATGCCCGCGCATGAGTGCGAGGAGCGATGCATGTGTCTGACCTGATGCAAAGATCTGAGAAATGGCGGCGTGGAGTCACTCTGGTTTGTGTTGTGCTTCTGACCCTGTTTGCAGTCACGACCCACTCGCCCCGACCGACCGCGGAAGCCATGTCGTCCAATATCCGCCAGGAGATCGACAATCTGCGGAACAGCCTCTCGCGCGTCCAGGGCGACATCGAGCAATACAAGCGGGATTTGACCCAACTGCAGGGAGAGAAGGAGGGCGTGTCCCGGGAGCTGAACCAGGTTCAACTTGAACTGCGCCAGGTGGAGGCCGAACTCGAAGAGGCCAGGATTGCCCTTGACCTGGCGGAACTCGAGGTTCTGCAGGCCGAGGAGGACTTTGACCGGGCCCAGGCCGAGCTCGATCGAAGGATTGATCTGCTGCACCGGAGGGTCCGGGCGATGTATGAGCTGGGCACGGTGACCTACGTGGAGGTTCTCCTCACAGCTACGGATTTTGCGGACTTCGTCCGGCGCTTCCAGATGCTACAGGACATTGCCAGCCAGGATGTCAGCATTGTCGAGGCGGTCAGTTACCAGAAAGCCCTCGTGGAGGCGCGGTGGGATACCTGGGAGACCCGGCGCCAGGAGGCAGCCGAGTGGCGCCGGGTCGTTGCGGCCCGGAACGATTCCCTCGCTGCCACGGTGGCCCAATACGAGAGCCGGTTGAACCAGCTGAACAACCGGCAGCAGGAATACCGGGCGGCCATGGACGAGATGGAGCGCCGGTCTGAGCAGATCGCCCGGGACATTACGGAAAAGCAGCGGGAGCTGGCCCTGGCCGAGGGTGTTCCCTATCTTCAGTGGCCCCTGGACCGGGGAACGTACTGGATCTCGTCCCCCTTCGGTAACCGGTATCACCCCGTATTGGGGCAGTGGCGGCTGCACACGGGAGTGGACCTGGCGGCATCCTCGGGAACCACGATTCGGGCGGCGGCAGATGGCATTGTTCTCGATGCAGGCTGGATGGGCGGGTACGGTTTGACGGTCATCATTGCACACACCACCTCGGTCTCCACCCTGTATGCCCACGGCTCTACCGTGCTGGTCAATGCAGGGCAGCGGGTGACGGCGGGCCAGGCGATCGCCCGGGTGGGCACCACCGGTTGGTCCACGGGACCCCACTTGCATTTCGAGGTGCGCGTCAATGGCGATCCCAAGGATCCTCTCAAGTATCTTCCCGCACGGTGAGGAGATGATCCCTTGACACACTTACATCTAAAGGGGGCACTGCAGGACTTCCCCCAGGCTCCCCTCGGTATCTTTCCCACACCCCTGCAGCCGCTCCTGCGTCTCGGGGAGAGCATAGGATGTCCGGAGCTGTACATCAAGCGCGATGACCTGACCGGCCTGGCCATGGGAGGCAACAAGACCCGTACCCTGGAGTTTCTCCTGGGAGAGGCCCTCAGCAGGGGTGCCGAGACGATCATCACGTCGGGAGCACCCCAGTCGAACCTGTGCTGCCTGACCGCTGCGGCCTGTGCCCGGCTGGGCCTCGAGTGCATCCTGATCCACAACGCTGAGCGACCCAAATCTATGACGGGGAACCTGTTCCTCAACCACCTGCTAGGTGCGGATCTCCGCTTCGTCGGGCACGTCGACGAGGGTCGTCGCGAGGCGATCGTCGTTGAAACCGCTGAGGCCATGGGTGACCGGGCCTTTGCCGTTCGCAACGGAGGCTCCACGCCCCTCGGTGCCCTGGGCTATGTCCAGGGAGCCGTCGAACTACAGGAGCAGGTGACCCAGAGGGGCATCGACCTGGAGCACGTGGTCATCGTCGGAGCCATGGCGGGTACGGCATCTGGTTTTGTTGCGGGCAATGCCCTCATGGGGTCTCCCTTTCGCACCCACGTGATCAGCGTTGAGTATTCCGAGGAGGTTCTCAGGGGGCTCCTGGAAGACTATGCAGGGGCCGTGATGGATCTTCTCGAGATGGAGCCAGCAGGCTCCCTGTTCGAGGCGGTTCAGGTCTACGATGAGTTTCTCGGCGAGGGCTATGGGAGGGCGAATCGACCGACCCTGGATGCCGCGCTCCGCGTCGCCCGGACCGAGGGCTTCTTCTGCGAGACCGTTTACGTTGCCAAGACGATATCCGGTTTGATTGGGCTGATCGAGCGGGGTGACATCCCATCGGGGGAGGCCGTGTGTACATGGCACACCGGGGGCCATCCGGCGCTTTTCACCCAGGCCGATCTGTTCCCGCAGTGAGCCGGTCTGGACACGCCTGAGGCTGGGCCTAGCTGCTGTTGGATCCTTTCTTCAGTCAGGAGGTTGTCCATGGAACAGGAGATGTCCCTTTATCGTTCCCTGGCAGGATGGATGCCGCTGCTCACACCTGCATCGAACTACAGGCTCGAGGCCAGCATCTACAGGCGCCTGTTTTTGGCCCACGATCCGCAGACCCGCACGGTCCTGGAACTCGGTTCCGGTGGCGGCAACAACGCCTATCACCTGAAACGCCGTTTTGCCATGACCCTTGTCGACCGCTCACCGGACATGTTGGCCCTGAGCCAGCAGCAGAACCCGGAAAGCGAGCACATCCAGGGTGATATGCGCACCGTCCGTCTCGACCGCCGGTTTGATGCCGTCTTCATCCATGATGCCATCGCCTATATGACAACGCTCGAGGATCTTGAGAGGGCCCTCACCACCGCCCATGCTCACTGCAAACCCGGGGGGCAGCTGTTGGTGCAACCGGATTTCTTCCGGGAGACCTTTCGTCCCGGCACCCGGCATGGTGGAACCGACGGACCGGATCGTGCGATGCGGTATCTCATGTGGATCCGGGACACCGAGCCCGGAGGATGTACCTATACCACGGAGTTTGCCTTTCTGCTCTCCCACGCCGATGGGCATGTCACGGTGGAACGCGACACCCACACCATGGGCCTTTTCTCAGAGCAGCAGTGGCTGGACCTGCTGGCCCGGGTGGGGTTTGTCGGGGAGATCGTGGGGGAGGCCCTCGGTGAGGAAGGGTGCCCTCATCTGAACATCTTGCTGGCCCGCAAGTGCCACGGCTAACGTATCTGAATCCAGGTTTCCCTGGTAATATGAGGCCCGAGACATGGAGAGACCCCGTGGTAGCCCCCGGTTCTCGTGGTCCGTTCGAAGCATTGACGTCTGGATCCACCTGTCACCCGTTCAACGTGGGTTCGGTAAGGGTTGCGAGAGTCGTGGTGTGTGTTGAGTTGCCGTTTGAACGTGTTTCAGGATCGGCCTGGCTGGGGGGCGAAGAACGGATCATTTTGGCGAGAATCTAAGGTGCTGGGGGCGATTCCGTGTCAACGGTCGGTGTCTCCGTGTGCAGCGTTGAGATCCTTCGATCAATCCTCCCTTGCTCTGCATAGAGCCATTTGAGAATCCTCTCATTGCGTTTTGCGGCGTGGATATCATCGATGGTGCAGCTGAATGCCATGAAGATGAGTTGAATGGCATTCAGGATCCCTATCACAGAGGTGATCTCATGGGTGGTCAACCGGTTCCTTCGACCGTAACTCCTCAACAGCTCGACCAGGAACTCCGGCCACTGAAGTCGCTTTTCCTCCTCATCGAACACGTCGACGAGTATGCTGGTTGCCAGGTAGCATGGATCGAATAGCCTGGCTCCCCTCACCGACAGTTCGAAGTCGACAATCCCTGACAGATGATCGTCCCTGATGAGGATATTCCCCGGGTGCATGTCCCTGTGGATGATCTGTTGGGGCAGCAAGGGGCTGGCTGCCGTCATGTGTCTTTCAAAGTGGGTTAGTGCCGCCATGGCAAAACCGCAGTCGAGATGTTTCCTGTTCTGAGCGATGATGTGCCGGGATCGTACGACGACGTCATTTACCAGGTTCATGGTCGGGTACCCAGCCAGTTCAATGTCCCTGAGGGCACCGTGCAGCCGGCCGATGGCTTCACCGACAAACGTGGCTCCTTCAACCAGGACATCGCGTTGGTGGTCCAGGCGGTCCCCTTGCAGGAAAGGGTACAGAACGTAGAACGTATCTCCATGGGGTGCGCAGTGTCTCCCGTCTCTCGTCACCATGGGAGGTGCCGTGGGAAGGTGCCTCCGCAGCCTGCTGAGGAGGGCGGCTTCACGGTCCACCTTTTCCGGATCGTCCTGCTCTTTCAGGACATACCTGTTCCTCTGCGTGATGATGGTGTGTACCCTTCCAGCAGTGCCCAGTTGGTCCGTGGAGCGAACCTCTCCAATGTCCCAATGGGCCGCAGCCAATGCCTTGAGCCGAGCCATCTCCGTCATGGAACGTATCCCCCAGTCGTGTGATGCTGCACCGATATGTCATATACCATCAGACCTGGTTGAGCCCGCCGAAGACGAGAAGTCCACATGTTTAGTGGCCTGGAGCGTGAAACGGCAGCGTTGCCTGCCCACACCTTCATGTTCCTGGTGGAAATCCTCCGGTCCTTCATCTATCCTTAATGAATAGGTACTATCGTATAGGTTGACCCAATCTCCTTGTACCCTGATGTATAATCATATCAGGCGTATCTTGCAGTGTTGAGACGTAATAGTGTTGCAGAGGAAGGGGTGTCCACGTTGCAGGAAGACGAAACTGGATTGATCAGGCTCACCAGGGGGCAGGGCGTAGCCTGTGTCATCGTGCTGGTCCTGGTGTCTGCCCTGGTTACCTTTGGCATCACGAGCGCCTATTTCACGTCTCCTCCCGCTGAGCCGGGCGTTTCCGATATCATAGTGGGGGCTGAAAACTATCCTGAACTGGTTCAGGCCGCCATGATCGTCATGGAGAACTACATTGATGATGAGAAGGTGTCGTCTGAATCCCTGGTCGAGGGAGCCATCCGAGGGCTTGTGGGCAGTACCGGAGATCCCTATTCCATGTATTTTGATGCTTCGGCCATGAGGGACTTCCAGCGAGAAACCATGGAGGGCGAATACTCCGGCATCGGAACGTCCATCCTCGAAGTGGAGGGATACGTCACGATCATGGTTCCTTTTGAGGGCACACCGGCGGCAACCACACCCTTCGAGAATGCGACTCCTGACGATCCCGTGGGGCTGAGGCCCGGGGACCGGATCCTCCGTGTTGAGGATGTGGATGTGGTGGGTATGGCTGCGGATCACGTGGCAGAGCTTATAAGGGGGCCCGTTGGTGAGGTCGTGACGGTTGAGATTCAGCGACCGGATACGGGCCAGAACCTGGTGTTTATGATCGAACGCGATACGATCGAGATCCCGACGGTCCGCGGCGAGGTGATTGATGGAGACCTCGGCCTGATCGTGATCAGTCGCTTCACCGCAAATACCCCTGACCAGGTGCGTCACTACATGTCTGAGCTCGAGGATGCCGGGATCGAGGGGTTGATCATCGATGTGCGCAACAACGCAGGCGGGACCCTCGCAGAATGCGTCGAGGTGGCGTCCCTGTTCGTGCCCGCTGGCCCGGTCGTCATTACCGTGGACCGGGAGGGTACAGAGGATGTACGCGAGGTGACTGGAACGGGTTATCCTGGCCCCATGGTGGTCCTGGTCAACGGGTACAGTGCCAGCGCGGCAGAGATCCTCGCCGGGGCTCTGAGGGATCGGATGGCTGTTCCCCTGGTGGGCGAGAGAACCTTTGGTAAGGGATCGGTGCAGCATCTTTACTACCTGGACCGTGCCAGGCCCTCGGGCATGAAGATCACCACGGAACGATACCTGACCCCTTCCCGATACAGCATCGAGGAAGAGGGAGGGCTCAGGCCGGACATAGCGGTTCCCTGGTCGGAAGGTGCCCTGATGGGCGATCCCGAGAGCGACCCTCAGCTGAAC
>SKXF01000254.1 GCA_007128555.1 Clostridia bacterium
ATCCTGTGGTTCTCCCTGCGCGATGGTTGGGGACACCTGTACCTGTACGATGCTGCTGCAGGAGCCTGTAAGCGCCAGCTGACCAGGGGTTCCTGGTGCGTGCTGGATATAGAGCACGTGGACCAGGCCAACCGCATGGTGTATTTCACGGCGCTGGGACGTGAAACCGGCCGGGATCCCTACTACAGTCACCTGTACCGGGTATCCCTCGACGGGGGAGAGCCCGAGCTCCTCACGCCAGAAGATGCCACGCACCAAGTCCGTTTCTCACCCGACGGTGAGCACTTTGTCGACAGTTATTCGCGCGTCGATCTGCCCCCGGTGACGGTGCTGAAAACCCAGGCGGGCGAGACAAGATGCCTGCTGGAACAGGCCGACATCAGCGAGCTTGAAGCCATTGGTTGGCAGCTGCCGGAACGATTCAAGGGCAAGGCCCGTGATGGCGTAACGGACATCTACGGCATCATCTTCCGGCCGTCGTACTACAATGGCCTGGAGTCGCTCCCGGTGGTGGATGATATTTACGGCGGACCCCAGACCACCAAGGCGTTACCCTCCTTTGGGCATAGCCACGAGGGTCGAGGGCGCGGCTTCTGGCAGGCCCAGGCCCTGGCTGAACTGGGATTCGTGGTGGTGATGATCGACGGATTCGGCATGCCCTATCGCTCCAAGGCGTTTCATAACGTCTCGTTCCGCAACCTGGCCGACGGTGGCATCCCCGACCACATACACGTGTTGCGTCAGCTGGCCGACCGCTACCCCTATCTTGACCTGGAGCGGGCAGGCATCTATGGCCATTCTGCGGGCGGATATGCCTCGGCCCAGGCCATCCTGGACTACCCGGATTTCTTCAAGGTGGCCGTATCATCGGCTGGCAATCATGATCATGGGTTGGACAAGGCGGTGTGGATTGAGCGCTACATGGGGCTCCCCGTGGGTGACCACTACCAGGAGCAGGCGAATGCTTCCAGGGCACACCAGCTCGAGGGCAAGCTGTTGTTGATCCACGGAGAGATGGACGAGAATGTCCACGTGGCTTCAACCATGCGGTTGGTCGATGCCCTGATCGAAGCCAACAAAGACTTCGACATGTTGATCATGCCAAATCGACCCCATGCCTGCACCGACGATCCCTATTTCGTCCGAAAGCGTTGGGACTACTTCGTGCGGCATCTACTGGGTCTTGAACCACCCCGGGGTTACCGGGTGGGTTCCTGAGCTGCGATGACAGACGGCGCACCTGTGGCGTCAGAACGGTCTCAATGACGAGGACTCCAATGGCATGCAGGATGAAGGATCGTGCCAGACCTATGGGCAGGGGAGACCCCGGGATCGGAATGGCAACCTGCCTGATCCCCCAATGCATCGCATTTGCGCTGACGAGGATCCAGCTTAGCCGATGAATCGATGCGGGTGCGAGGAGGACGCGTCCTCTCTGCACCCGCTTGCCCACTAACGCCCCACCCTGATGTTTCCACCCAACGTGACCATCTTGATGCTATCTGTCTCTGACCGGAGGCGACACCCCGGTGGGATCTCCGTCCACCGCGATCAGGTCAGCCAGGCATCGTGCAGGCAGGCGACGCCTCGAGCGCCTGGTAGCCGGCTTGCACAGTGGCCTTTGCCTGGAAGATGGCGCCAGGGCATCTGGCTAACTGCCTCGCCAACACCAGCGGAGCACGGGGTCAAGAACCCCCTGTCGGCGAGGCGATGTCCTTTCACTTCCCGAACCACTATTGCCATCTGTTGCAGAGTACTTTGCAAGACATAGTAATGTATGTTATGCTCTGCCTGGAGGTGGAGAAGCTTGACGAGCGATGGAGTGAGCAGCGATCTGATTCGCGGAAACATTGATGCCATCATTCTTCGCCACCTGTATGACGGTGACAACTATGGGTACGAGATCATCAAGTCTGTTGGCAAGAACAGCCAGGGGAGATACGAACTCAAGGAGCCGTCCCTGTACACCAGCCTGAGGCGGCTTGAGTCTCAGAAACTGATTGCGTCTTACTGGGGCACGGAAAGCAGGGGCGGTAGACGCAAGTACTACAGCATAACGCCGGCTGGTGCAGAGGCATATCGAGAACATCTCGCTGCCTGGAAAACGGCTAAAGAGATCATAGATCGACTCATTGAAAGACCGGAGGAACGGACATGAACCTACTAGAGACTCACGTTGACATCCTCTTCAGGGGCTACGGTCACAGTAGGCAGATCCAGGAACTCAAAGATGAGATTATGGGTAACCTTGAAGATCGAGCCGCAGACCTCACGGCAGAAGGTATGGACTATGAAGAGGCTGTGAAGCGGGTGGTCAGGGACCTCGGGCCGATCGATTCATTGATCGACGGAAGCACGGATATATACGTCAATCGCTACCGAGTTGAACTGCTTCAGAGGGCCCTGATCTTCACCCTGGTTGCCTGGATCATCACGATACCTTTGAGGATTGTCGCAATGGGAACAGTGCTGAGCCTTTCCCTGCTTCTGGCTTGTATCGCGATGGGGATTGCACTGCTCGTTCTGACCAGGAGAGCCCATCAGTGCGCAGAGTTTCTGCGTCAGGTGGCCCGCTACAACATCCATCGTGCGAAGCGGTACCGGAGTATCGCCTGGATGTTGTGGGCTCTGTACATGTTCGTCACCACCCTCGCAACCACCGCGGTCTTCTTCGGCAGCAATCTATGGTTTTCCAGGCCGATCCATATTGACGGGCCCTACCAGTTTTCTCTGTTGATGATCCGGTACGCTCTGCCGTTCATCTCAATTCTGCTTCCCCTATTGGCCCGGGATTCGTTTCGTCTGATCGAGAAATACGAGGTAGGTGAGGAAGATGGCTACCAGGAATAGAGCGATTGTGGCACTGATCGTGGTCGGTCTTCTCCTGTCTGGATGGGTCTATGGATATGTCATGCCTCGCCTGGAACGGAGTCGGGTGCAGTACTGGGCTGATCAAGAGGATCCTCTCACCCATAGCTTTGACAGGATTGCCAGATACCAGAGCCCCTACATGGGGGACGCTTCGAATTTGGGCAACCTGTTCAGCGCGCTGCCCTTGGGCTCTGTGAACAGGTCCCTTCGGTTGCTACCTGAGGCCCTGACCGTTCACGTGATCTATGAAGAGAGGGTATCTAGTATTGGGCACGAGAAGGTCGAAAGATCCCTGATCTACAATGCCACGGCTGCCTTTGGTCTCATTGACAACCTGGAGACGGTGGTCTTCACCTTCGGAGACCGGTCCTATGAAGTCCATCGCGTGGACATGGAAGCCTGGTACGGTGCGAACCTGGCTTCGCTGGCCAGTGAGGATGTGTGGGCCGAACAGGTCCAGATTAACCTGGCGGAAGAAGATTATGTCCAGAGGTTCATGGAGCATGTTTTCTACGGTAACTGAACATCGATGCGGGTGCGAGGAGGACGAGTCCCCTCCGCACCCGCTCTGCCCCTGCTAACGCTCTACCTTAATGTCTCCACCCAGCATGACCATCTTGATGTTCTCTTTCTCCGATAGGCAGGTGACATCCCCGGTGGGATCTCCGTCCACCACGATCAGGTCAGCCAGGCAGCCTTCCCTGACGGCGCCGGCGTTGAGGTCAAGAATCTCCGCTGCCAGGGAGGTGGAGGCCACGATGGCCTGCATCGGGGTCATTCCGGCGTCCACCATCAGTTTAAGCTCCAGGGCGTTCTCGCCGTGCCGGTTGAAGGGCGTG
>SKXF01000195.1 GCA_007128555.1 Clostridia bacterium
AGGACCTGCAGGGGCGGGTTTTGGCAGGGTACAACGCTATTGCCAAGACGGACATCGAGGCCGGGGCCATGTCCGACGATTCGTCCAACTCCCACGGCACCATGGTCGCTGGGATCATCGCCGCCAACACGGACAACGGCGTCGGGATTGCCGGGGTGGCCGGTGCCTTTCCCGTGAACCTGGTGCCCGTGAAGGTCCTGGATCGCAACGGTTACGGCACCATGATGGACGTGGTTGAGGGCATTCTCTGGGCCGTTGACCAGGGCGCCGAGGTGATCAACCTCAGCCTGGGAGCCCGGCTACCCGATTATCCGGTCGCCCTGGCGGAGGCCATGGATTACGCCGTCGACCACGGGGTCACCGTCGTGGCCGCTGCTGGGAATGAGGGCCGGTCCTATGCCGGGTTTTATCCCGCCGATCTCGACGGGGTGATGATCGCCGTTGCCTATGACCACACCCCCAGGTACGAGGTCGCTTCCTTCAGCAATTACAACAGCGGATACGTGTACAATACCAACGATGCCTTCCTGCTCCCCGGGGTGGATATCCTGACCACCCGGAGAAACCATGAATACGGAACCTTTACCGGGACCTCTGCCGCTGCACCGCACCTGAGCGGCATCGCGGCCCTGCTGTACTCGGCAGCCGAGGGACCCGGGGAGTACCTGCGCATCCGGGAGAGCCTGCGCGAGGGCGTGAGCTCGGGCAGTCCCGTGTATGTCACAGTTCATGCCTCTCGTTCCTACCCGACGCTGCGCATGGCCGCCCTCCGTTTCGGCGAGTACGACCCGCACGCGCAGGCTCCCCACCTCCGCCTTGGCCTCGAGGACATGGCCGTCCTCACCGGCGAGGTCCGGGTTCCCGCCCGGGTGGAAAACCCCCATACCGTAGACGAAGTGGCCTTCTACTACCAGGTCCATGCGGCCTTCGGGGAGGATCCCAATCCCGAGATGTACCTGCTTACCCTGGCCAATCACGCGGAGGGCGACCGGATCGACTATTCCTTCAACTGGGATACGACCACCCTCCCCGACGGCCGTTACAACCTCATCGCGTACATGCACGTCGAGGGCCAACAGCCCATCCGTTTCACGCGGAGCGTACACGTGTACAACGAGATCCTCAGCGGCCTGGAGATCGTGGTGGAAAAGCCCGATGGCTCCCCCGCAGCAGGAGCTGCCGTTACCATCTTTCACATTGGCGAGGAAGATGGGCAGCCGGTGTACACCGATGCCATGGAAAAGGCCTGGGATGACCTTCCACCGGAATGGCGCGTGGATCGGTCCCTGAGAACGGACGAGAGCGGCCGAATCATCGTCTCCGGGTTGCACGTTACCAGCGGGCACGACTACCTGGTGGTCGCCCACGGGAGGAACCCGGACTTCTACTATACCCAGCGCGTGACCGCCCCGGATCGCATCCAATTGGATGCGGCGGAGACCGCGGAGGTGGCCATCCAGGCCGCAGACGGCGGCACGATCCTGCACAATGCCCGCGTCTACGTGGACACCCAGGTGGGGAAGATCCCCTTTGGACGGCTGACGTACGAGGGGCAGACCACCCTGTGGTTGCAGGAGGGCAGCTACCCCCTCTACCTGGTGGATGATGCCCAGTATTCCCTGTTGTCCCGGGAGATCGCTGCGACGCCCGGTGTCGTCTACGTGGACATGGCCCCGGACATCGGGGCGACAGTGCCCGTGAACATCCTGGTGGGTCCCGACGACGAGCCCGATTACCTGGGCCTGTGGATCGACGGGGCGGAAACCGATGACCTGGGCACCATGGTGGGCATCGACCTCCTTCCCCCCGGGCAGGAACTTCGCATTTCCCCCGGCACCTATTCCCTGGTGGGGTCGGCCTACTACCAGCAGGCCAACGACCCAGATCGCTATGCCCTGACCACCCACTACCTCGGCCGGCATGACCTGGCGGAAGGCGGGGATCTGCCCCTGGGCGGAGTGGTGGATGGACATCGATACACCTACCACTACCAGTACCCGGAGACCATCACCACCGGTGACGCCCTCCAGGTGGGCCTGCGCGTCGTCGATCACAGCGGCAATCACCTTCTTTACACCGGGCACGTCGATACCGCGGACGTGGACGGTCGGATGTCCGGGGTGGCCCTGGACATCATCGACACCCTGGTGGTACAGCCCTATGTGAACACGACCGCGGTGTCCGAAATACTCCATTTGCGAGGTTTTTGTTTCCTCACGGGCTGGCACAGCTCCAGTTTCCATCATCTGAGTGAACCCGGGGAGTACGAGCTCATACCCCAGATCCGAAACCTGTCCAACATTCCCGGCGCCATATCTCCGCCGCCACGGTACCCGATCACCGTGGTGCCGGGGGTCACGCCCCGGATCCGGGTATCGGGTACCGTGGATGGGGAAAACCCCTGGCCCGGGTCCCTTTCACCCACGGTAGCGCTGTACCGGTTCCCGGCCGATGGCCCCCGTACGCACCGGATCCCCGGCGTGGATCAACCGGGAGGATATTATGCTCTGTATGATTGGTCCCTCCAACCCGGTCAGCGGGAGGGAGTGAGAATGTTCCCCCTCGAGGACATTGCCGCCGATGAGCCCCTGGCCGTGGTTTTGTATGGCAGAAATGGCCAGGATTCGGCCGGGCATCATCATTACGCCCTCCTCTATCGCTTCTTCACCCTGGAAGACGTGCCCTTTGATGAGGGGACGCATACGTACGATGTGGCCCTGGATGCGACGGAGTTCGAGCTGGTGAAGGCCTACATCTCCTCGGAAAACGAGTTTGGGACCTTGATGGACAGTCACCAGTATGAGCTGGACCAGGAGGTGGACTACTCCATCGCCATATCCGGTCCGGACCAGCATCAAGTACCCTTTCACCTGGGACGTTACCGGGAGGCCACCTGGCTCCCCGGCCACACCGATTACCTGGTGAGGGGCATAAGCAACAGGGAAGGCCACTACGTGATGCACCGGGAGTTCACCCTCGGCGGCGCCGGGGGGGACCCGGTGCATGTCACCCTGGGCGGCGGCGACTTGCGGCGCCTGACGGTGGATGCCCTCGGCCAGGATCCCCACTCCGTCTACCGCCTTTGGGGTGTAGCCCTCAACCCCTCCCAATACGACGTTCTTCCCCTGCTGTCGCGCCTCGCCGATCCCTTCATGCCCTGGTCTGCCGGGGAGGATGCGGGGGCGCTCCTGGGCGGGCAGGGTGACGGTTCCGTGGGCCAGCAGGACCAGATGCAGATCTGGGTGCAGTCCGGGCCCTATGACGTCGATATGATCCTGGCCCGGTACCACGTGGAGGGCGGGCTGTGGAGTGGGCCATCCCAGGGCTGGGCCTATCGCCTGCATCGAGAGGTCGACCTGTCGGCATCTCACCAGGAGATTGCCGTTACGGATGCCTGGCATGCGTCCCTGGACCTGGAGGCCCTGGTTGCCCTGCCCCAGGAGGCCATCACCTTCTTGCCCGAGATCCAGGATGCCTACGGTAATCGCCTGGTCGCCGTGGGCCGGGTTCCCTGGGATTATTCCGCCTGGGACTTCCACGGCCAGGAGCACCCCTATCACATCGCTCCCTTCATCACCGTGTTCGACGGACAGGATGAGGAGGTCCTGCGCTTCAGGGTCGGCGACGAGCGCTTCACGGATTTCCGCGACCTGATCCAGAGGCCCGGTGACTTCTTCCTCCCCGCCCTCACCGGCACCACCTACTTCG
>SKXF01000076.1 GCA_007128555.1 Clostridia bacterium
ACGTGATCCTCACAGAGGCCCCCCAACGTACCAAGATGCTTCTTCTGCCCGTGCACGGGAGCGTACGTTCGAATCTCGACCGATCGTCCCCGGAAGACATCATACTCCCGATCTCTCTTCAAGACCCGGTCCAGCCCGGGAGAAGAAACCTCAAGATAGTATCCATCCGGCAGACGGTCCTCCTCCAGGTCCATCCTGGCCCCGAGCAGATCACTGAACCGCTGACAGTCGCCGACACTGATCCCCCCCGGTTTATCCAGGGTGACCAACATACGCGGACGTCCGTGCTCCACCGCATACTCCACTGCAACCAGAATTTGTCCTTCGGCCCTGGCGATTGGCTCCGCCAGTTGCTCCACCAATGCTTCCACTCTGCTGACTGGTTTTGACACCTGCATCCTACTCCTTTGCCATCCGCATTTCGGCCCCGACTATGAAAAAGAGTGGGGCCGGGCCCACTCTCGCCGTGGAACTTCCAGATTCACACACTAAGCCTAACCCGAGTATAGCACAGTGTGCTGCACCTTACAACTTTGCATGCCCCAGGTCCTCCCCTGGGGCCTCTGCACGCCAGCTGCGGACCTGATCCGCCTGCTCAGCATACTCATCGTCTGTCTTCACGGGCACCTCCATGATGAAAGGAAGGTGCGCGAGACGCTCACAGTTGACGATTCCCTTCAACCCCGCCTCGCCGATCTTCCCCCTGCCCAGCTGGGCATGGCGGTCCTTGCGAGATCCCCTCTCATGCACCGAATCGTTCAGGTGGATCACCCTGAGGCGATCCAGGCCCAGGGCCAGGTCAAATCCGTCGAGAAAGCAGTCCAGACCCGACGCCTCGTCCACGGCGTACCCCCGGACGAAACAGTGGCACGTATCCATGCAGATCCCCACCGAATCCGGGTACTTCGCCTGCGCGATGATCGCCGCCATCTCCTCCAGGGTGCTGCCCACCTCGTTGCCCCTGCCCGACATGAGCTCCAGCAGCACCATCACGCCCCCATCTCGAGCCTCCGATGCCCGGGTAAGTGCCCAGTCCAGCCCCTCTGCCACCAGCTCTATGCCTCGCTCGGTTCCCTGATTCCCACAGGTTCCCGGATGCATGACCAGGTAAGGGGCGTCGAGGAGAAGGCACCGATCAAGATCCCCGGCAATCACGTCCCGGGAAAACCGCACGATGTCCTCGCGCTCAGAAGCCATGTTGACCGAGTAGGGAGCGTGCAGGACGACGGGATCCAGGTCGATCTCGTCCCGCTTCTCTCGCCAGCGGTCAATCTCTCTTCCCTTCAGCCTGCGCATCCGTCCACCCCTGGGGTTCCGGGAAAAATACTGCACACAGTTCAATCCCTGGGCCGCGGCATGGCCCGCAGCCCTAGGAAAATCACCCGCAGAGGACATGTGCGCCCCGATTCGAACCAGCTGATCCTTCGTCAACCTTCAATCCTCCCAACGCGCTTCAGGCGCCTCGTATAAAAATATACCCCGAGATCGGGCAGGAATCAACGAGGTAGAGGCGAAAACTCTATAGATTCTGAACATAACATCCCCTTCGGTATGCAGGTACCTCGCCTTCGGGGTGGGCAACGCCAGGTCTCAACGGCACGACACGTGCCCCGTAGGCATGGGGCCAGCAGGGACACGCATGACCATCGACCATGGCAGCTGCCCAATGGCGGCGACGTGTGAAACATCGGTCACAATATCAAGGGGACGATGATCTTGTTGCCCGTGGTGGGAAACCTCGGAGCAGCGGGAGGCTCGCCCTCTTTCTGAGAGGATGATTCATATGACCCTGGAGGTTATGCTGACGGACAGGCGGGTGATCGAATCATCACTGGATATGCTGCAACAGGAGGCCCCCTGGGCGGTGTTTCACGCCGCCTCCTCCGAGGAGGAGGCCCTCGCCCTGGCTGATCGGATCCATGTTCTGTGTGGATGGCCCGGTGAGAAGCTCCTGGAAGCATCGAGGAACCTGAAATGGCTGCACGTCGGAGCGGCTGGCGTCAACCAGCTGCCGCTGGCGGAGCTCAGCAGGAGGGGCATCATCACCACGAATGCCCAGGGGATGCACGGGGATACCATCGCGGATCACGTGATGGCCCTCATCCTGGCCTGGTCGCGGAAGTTGCCCCTGCGCCTGCAGCGGCAGCGTGAGGGCCTCTGGGACCGGGGAGGCGATGCCAGGGAACTGGCGGGCACCACCCTCGGAGTGATCGGCCTGGGAGGGATTGGACGCAAGGTCGCCGGGCGGGCACGGGCCTTTGGCATGACGGTCATCGGCACCCGGCGCAGCGGCGGTGACGTCCCGGAGGCCGATGCCGTATACCACGCCGATCAGATGCTCGAGATGCTCCCCCGCTGCGAGTTCGTCGCCGTCTGCTGCCCCCTCACTGCCCAGACCGAGGGGTTGCTCGGGCGCGAGGCCCTCAGGACCCTGCCGCGGGGAGCCTTCATCGTCAACATCGCCCGTGGTAAGGTCATCGACGAGGAGGAACTGATCGCGGCCCTGCGCGAGGAGCACCTCGGGGGAGCCGGCCTGGACGTGTTTGCCGTGGAACCCCTGCCGGAGGACTCCCCGCTGTGGACCCTGGAAAACGTGATGGTGACCCCCCACGTCGCCGGGGAGCAAAGCAGGGGCGGCGAGAAGGTCGCTCGCCGCCTGATCGAGAATCTGAAACGCTGGCACCGGGAGGAACCCCTCATGTGGGTGGTCGACTACGAGGCGGGCTACTGATCCTGGATGGCTTCGGCGTCGTCCGGGGGAGTGAGATCCTCCTCAGAGGGCGCCTGGGGCAGGTCCAGGTCGATGGCCCCGGCGAGGATGCCCTGCACATCTGCGATCATCTGCACCATCCGCGCCTCAGCATGCAGGTAGTCCCGCACCTCCGGCTTCAGATCCAGGATGCTGCGAAGACTGGCCAGTTCCTCTCGTTCCTCGTCGGTCAGCTCGCCGCCGCTCATCTGCTTGACCTGGTAATCAAGCTGCCGCTGGTGAAACTGGGAGATCAGCTTGAGACTCCGGTCATCATCTCCGATGTTGTCGCGGGCCTGCTGGTATTTCTGGTACTGTTGCGATCCGCGGAGAGCCCGCGCCAGTTCATGGGCACAATCGTGAACATTCTGCAAGTTGTCACCTCCCTCTGAGCGTCCGGTCATCGGGGGTCATGAAGGAACCACTGCCCTCGGCGAGGGGCGTGCCTCCCTCTTCGGAGCAAATGGCCGCCTCGGCCCGGAAAAGCCGACCCCGGCGTTTCAACAGCCGGCCCTGCACCCAGAGTTGCCTCTGGACCTCGATGGGAGCGTGATAGCGAACCTTGAGTTCTGCCGTCAGGGTGTCGGCGCCACAGGTGTGATGGATGGCCCACCACATGGCGTCATCGAGAAGGGCCGCAATGGCTCCCCCGTGGGCGAGGCCACCAAAACCCCCAAAGAACGCGGGAATCTGCCCCTCGGCGACGGCGCCCTCGGAGCCCCAGGGGGCAAACCCCATCTTCATGCCGCCCTCGCTGTCGGCCCCGCAGACCATGCAGCGCGAGGCATCCCTCATGCGGTCATCGAGATTCATGGGGATCCCACCCTTGAAACGAGATCCTCGGCGGCCGCCAGGGCCTCCTGGAGGATCACTTCCTCTGCCAGCCGGACGGTACGCCGGCCTGAGACAACGGGCTCTCCGTCGACGTAGACGTCCCGAACATCGCCGGGGCCGGCCGAATAGGCCAGGAGGGATAAGATGTCATGGCGGGGGACGAGATGGGGCGCATCGAGGTCGACGATGGCAAGGTCGGCCTTCATACCCACTGACAGTTCGCCAACGTCCTCGAGGCCGCAGGCCCTCGCGCCCCCCCGGGTGGCAAGATAGAGCATCGTCGCCGCCGGGATCCGCTCGGGGTCACGGTGGACCCCCTTCTGCATCAGCGCGGCTGCCCTCATCTCCGACCAGAGATCAAGGCGACCCGTACTGCACGCTCCGTCGGTGCCCAGGCCCACGGTGACACCCGCCTCCAGCATCTGTCCGAGGGGAGCGATCCCGCTGCCGAGTTTCAGGTTGCTGCCCGGGCAGTGAACCACCCCGGCACCAGCGTCCCTCAACAGCACGAGGTCCTCCTCGTCGACGTGGACGCAGTGGGCAGCGATGAGGGGCAGGACGTCCAGGAGCCCAACCCGGTCCAGGTATTGAACCGGGCTCATCCCGTATTGCTCGCGGATACCTTCGATCTCATCGACGGTCTCAGCCACGTGGATGTGAATGCCACATCCGAGCTCCGTCGCCAGGGAACGCACCTGCTCCATGTACTCGGGCGGACACGTATACGGTGCATGGGGACCCAGCTGCACCTGGAGTCGCCCCCCCGCGGAGCCATGCCATCGTTCGAACAGCGCCCGCGACCGGTGCAGATCCTCCTGTCCCCCCGGCTTGATCCCGATCAGTCCCTCTGACAGAATCCCCCGCATCCCCAGGTCGGCGGTCGCCCTCGCCGCCTCATCCATGTGAAAATACATGTCTGCGAAGGTGGTGACGCCCCCCCTCAGCATCTCGAGGGCTGCCAGGGCCGTTCCCCAGTAGACATCCTCCGGGGACAGGTGGGCCTCTGCAGGCCAGATCCATTCTTCGAGCCACCGCATCAGGGGCAGGTCATCGGCGTAGCCCCGGAACAGGCTCATGGCCCCGTGGCAGTGAGCATTGATCAGCCCGGGCATCACGACGCAGCCGGAGACATCGACGGTCTCTGCACAGGCAGCGTCCGCCAGGGCCCCGGGAGCAGCCACCGCCGCGATGTTGCCTTCTCTGACCAACAGGTCACCGGGCAGAACCTTCACCGAACCCTCGCCTCCGGGTACGACGAGATGCCCCCCAGAAAAGATATGATCATCCATGGTCCCGTTCGGTCCCCCTCAAACCCCGACCACGATCGCACCGGCACCCGCGTGGGTGGAGATGACGCATCCCATGTCCCCCATCACGATCCTCTTCGGGCCGAGGACCTCGATCTGGTCAGCCAGCCACTTAGCCCGCTCCGGGTTTCCTGCGTGACTGATGCCCACGATGCGGTCCCCGATGTTCTCCGTTTCGCGAACCTTGTCCAGTACCCTCTGGTACAGTTTGTCGGCACCCCGGATCTTCTCCAGGACCTCGAGAGCACCCTCGACATTGTGAACAAGGGGCCTGATGCCGATCAGGTCCGCCAGTTTGCCCTGCCAGGCGGGGATGCGACCTCCCTTGACCAGGTTGACCATGTTGGCGACGGCCATCAGGGCCATGTGCTCGTCACGATAACGGGTCAGTTCCCCGACGACCTCCTCCACGGTGCCGCCTTCCCCGACCAGCTCCGCCGCTCGAACCACCTGGGCCCCCTCGGCCAGGCTCGCGGACAGGCTGTCAAAAACCGTGACCCGGTCGCCGAGCATCTGGGCAGCCACCGTTGCAGACTGGGCCGTTCCACTCAGCTTGCTTGACATGGTGATGCACAGAACCGGACCCTTCTCCAGCAGGGGTGTAAACGCCTTGATAAAATCGCCAGGCGATGGCTGTGACGTCTTTGGAAGCTCCTTTGCCCCGGCCATCATGGCCAGGAACGCCTCCGGTGTCCGCGTGCCATCCAGGAAGTGTTCGCCCTCAAGGGTCACATTCAACGGAACGACCGTCAGTCCCAGTTCCTCGATCACGTCCCCGGGCAGATCTGCCGTGGTGTCGGTGACGATCTGAATCGGCTCCCCCAATTCAATCCCCTCCCTCTCAGTCCATACGCCAGCTGTTCAGGTACTCTGTCTGCCTCTCGGTGAGCCGGTCAATGTCAATCCCTAGGGCCTTCAGTCGCAGCGAAGCAACCTTCTGGTCGATCTCGTCGGTCACGCGGTGAACCCCGGGGGGCAGGTCGCCCTCCCGGACAAGGTAATCAAGGGCCAGGAGCTGAAGCGCAAAACTCATGTCCATGATCTCGGCGGGATGGCCATCGGCACAGGCCAGGTTCACGAGCCGTCCCTCGCCCAGCAAATACAACCGGACGCCGTCGGGGCGGCGGTATTCGGTGATATTGGCCCGAACCTGTCGCGAGGGGTAGTGGCGTTCAAGATCGGTCACCGCCACCTCCACGTCGAAGTGTCCCGCATTGCACAGGATCGCTCCGTCCTTCATAGCGGCGAAGTGCCGATCGCAGATGACATCGCGGCATCCGGTGACGGTGATGAAGATATCGCCCCGGGGGGCGGCCTCGTCCATGGTCGTCACCTCGCACCCGTCCATCAGGGCCTCGTTGGCCGCGATCGGATCGACCTCGGTGACCAGCACCCGGGCTCCCATGCCCCGGGCCCGCAGGGCCACGCCCTTGCCGCACCAGCCGTATCCTGCAATCACGACCAGCTTCCCTGCAGCAACAAGGTTCGTTGACCGCAGGATCCCGTCCCAAACGGACTGTCCCGTCCCGTAGCGGTTGTCAAAAAGGTACTTGGACAGGGCATCGTTGACCGCGATCATCGGAAACCCCAGCTCGCCCGCATCGTGCATAGCCCTCAGGCGCAACAGGCCGGTGGTCGTCTCCTCGGCACCGCCCACGACATCCGCCAGCAAATCCCTTCTCCGGCTGTGCAGAAGGGTCACCAGGTCTCCGCCATCGTCGATGATGAGGTTGGGGCCGGAGTTGACCACCTTCATGACAAAGGCCTCGTACTCGGCCGCCGTCGCCCCGTACCAGCTGTGCACCTCAACCCCCTCCGAGGCAAGCCCGGCTGCCACATCGTCCTGGGTGGACAGGGGATTGGAGCCGGTGATCGTCACCTCGGCACCGAGGTCGGCCAGGACCCGGGCCAGGTGCGCCGTCTTGGCCTCGAGATGAAGGCAGATCCCCACCCGCAGGCCGTCGAAGGGCCGAGCCTGCCTGTACTCATCCCGCAGACGATTCAACACCGGCATGTGGGCGGCGGCCCAGTCCATTTTGACCTGCCCCGCGGGAGCCAGTTCCTGATTCCGTACCGTACTACCTTTCATGGTTGATCTCGCCTCCATGCACAGACAGGTGCTGGATCAATCCGAGGATCAGGCCGCCTATCTTGACCTGGTTGGCGCCCATCACCTCGTAGACCTCCTCGTGGGTCAGGGGCGCTTCAGTGAGGCCCGCCCCGTAGTTGGTGACAAGGGACACCGCAGCATAGTGCAAACCCAGTTCATTGGCCAGGATCACCTCGGGAACGCCTGTCATCCCGACCACATCTCCCCCCAGTTTTCCAAACAATCGAACCTCGGCAGCCGTCTCGAACCGCGGCCCCTCGGTGCAAAAATAGGTACCCCGGGGCAAAAGGTCCAGGTCGCGCTCCCTGGCCACGTCAATGATGACCTGGCGCAGCGACTCATCATAGGGATAGGTCATATCGGTGTGCCGAACCCCTTCCGAGCCCCCCTCGAAAAAGGTATAGTGTCTCGCCCGGGTGACGTCGACAAACTGGTCCAGCAGCACCATCTCCCCGGGACCGAGATCCTCCCGCAGCGAACCCACCGCCGTCGTGGCAAAGACATGGGTGACGCCCAGGTCCTTCAGGGCCCGGATGTTGGCGCGATAGTTGATCCTGTGCGGCGGTGTCGTATGTCCCAGCCCGTGTCGGGGCAAGAACACCACCGACAGTTCCTCGCCTTCCGCGGCGCGGTAGCTGGCTGCATTGACCTGAACCGCACCGTATTCGGTGCGCACCTGCTCCTGTGCATCGAAGGTGAGCACATCGAGATCATAAACTCCCGTGCCACCGATGATCCCCAGCTTCAATGTATCGCCCACGACAGACTCATCCCCTCCGAATGATCAGGCCTCGTCACCGGTTTCACCTGTCCCCTGCCGTTTCTTCTCCTGCTCGGCCCGCTCGTCGATCTCCTTCATCAAACGGTGAAGCGTCCCAAGGGACACTTCGAGTGAGTCGATCTCCTCGTCCTCAAAGTGTTCCAGGATCTGTGCAAGATACTCGAGGCGGGCGTCCATCACCCTGCCGAGAAGCTCTCGCCCCTTCTCCCGGGACTGGATCCGGATCACCCGCCGGTCCTGATCATCTCGAACCCGCCGGACCAGCGCATTTCGCTCCATCCTGTCAATCAGATCGGTCACGGTGCTGGAAGCCAGGAATAAGTGGCGGCAGAGCGTGCCCATGGTCAGGTTGTCGTGACGTATGATCGTGATCAGGGCATTGAATTGCGGCGGCGTGATATCAAACTTGGAAAGAATCTCTCGGCCGTGCCTGCGCACGATCATGCTCGTGTGACGGAGCAGGTAATCGACATCCTTCACCCGGGGATCGAGATTTTTATCCGTCATGGATGTCCCCCTTTCTGGTGGACGGATTGTCGCCATCAACCGTCCCGTTCGGATGCGGCGAAAAACAGGGAAATCTCTGCCTCTGCCGTGTCGGGTCCATCGGAGCTGTGCACCAGGTTCTGGTCAATGTCCAGGCCAAAATCCCCGCGCACGGTCCCCGGCGAGGCCTCGAGGGGATGCGTGGCCCCCATGGTGGCGCGCACTGCAGCAATGGCATTGGGGCCCTCCCAGACCATGGGCACGACAGGGCCCGAGGTGATGTACTCGATCAAGGAGGAGAAAAAAGGCTTCTCCCGATGCACACCGTAGTGTCTTTCTGCAAGGGCCCGGTCCATTTGGATCCGCTTGATGTCAACGAGCCGCAGCTGGCGTTGTTCCAGTCTCTTGATGATCTCCCCGACGAGGCCGCGCTGCACGGCATCGGGCTTGGCCATTACGAACGTCCGTTCATTCATGATGAAAGGCGTGAATCGCCCCCACCACCTTCCCTGTTGTCTGCTGGTCCTGTGACGGTATACCTACTTCCCACCAATTGTTCCACATTCTAAGCATATATTAAGCGGGTACAGCTAGCCAAGAAGCAGGACATGCGACGGCAGATCCATAAGAACTTTCCATGGGCCATAATCCTGACCGAGGACAACGACCAGGGGCTCGATCTCTGGTACCCCCTTCTGGGCCTTCGCGAGCGCGGGCGGACGTCACCGTCATTGGTTCGGGCCGCAAGGAGCAGTTCACCGACGGAAAAGGCTACCCCGTCAGGGGGGATATCTCCGCACGTGAAGCTGCGGTGGGCGATTTTGACGCCGTCATCATCCCCGGCGGATCTGCACCGGATCGGATGCGCCAGGTGGAGGATATGACCTCCTTTGTCCGCGATATGGACGCCGGAGGAAAGGTGGTCGCGGCGATCTGTCACGCAGGATGGGTTCTCGTTTCTTCCGGCATTCTCGCCGGACGCAGGGCCACCTGTGTATCCGCCATCACAGACGACCTCGTCAACGCAGGGGCAACCTATATTAACGAAGACGTGGTGGTCGACGACAACCTCATCACCTCCCGCACTCCGCCCGACCTTCTTGCCTTCTGCAGGGAGATCATCCGGGCCCTGACCTGATCCACCGGGGCTATCGGGCGGCCTGTGCCCGATAGCCCGTGCACCCCAACTGGAACGCCAGAGGGGCATGACATCACCTCTGCCCATCATCCGCTTGTCTGGCCGCATGGCAGGACCCCATCACATGCAGCACCGCAGTGATCAGCGCTCCCACCCTCCCCCTGTTCCCTTCAACACCCATCTCGCTCCGGCAGGCGAGCCCGTGATATCGTACCCATGCCGCGCGATCCCGCCGAACCTTTCCGCCCGTCGCCGGGAACTGGACCCCGGCGACGTCCGTCGGGTCTCGACGTCCAGCTGAGCCATCGAGGCCCGGACTGGAGGGCCGGGACATCGCGCACGCACGGGCCCAACCATTGCCCTGGCAAAGCCCCTGCCCCATCAGCAAATCAGACCAACGCAGCCTCTATCCCTGGACCACTGAGTTGCGCAGGATCCCGAATCCCTCGATCTCCACCTCGACCTGGTCCCCAGGCTGTAGGGGGCCGACCCCTGCCGGGGTTCCCGTGATGATGGCATCCCCGGGATGCAGGGTCATCACCTGGGCAATGAACCACACCAGGTAGTCGGGGTCGAAGGCGTGCTGATCCATGGTGGTCTGCTGCCTCAACTCACCGTTGACCCGGGTCTCGAGTCGGCGAGATCCTCCCAGGTCCACATCGTAGTTGAGGACGGGTCCCAGGGGACAGAACGTGTCAAACCCCTTGGCCCGCACCCACTGGCCGTCCTTTCGCTGCAGAACCCTCGCGCTGACGTCGTTGGCGCAGGTGTACCCGAAAATAGCCCGCCTCGCCTCAGCCGGGTCCGGGCGGAACACCGTCTTGCCGATGACGATCGCCAGCTCTCCCTCGTAGTCGACCCGCCCGACGTCGGGAGGAAGCACGATGTTCTCGTTCGGGCCGATGATGGTGGTCGTCGGTTTCATGAACAGGATCGGCTCTTCCGGAACCTCCTGCCCCGACTCAGCAGCGTGATCGCGGTAGTTCAGGCCCACCCCGATGATCTTGCCGGGCATCAACGGGACACAGAGGTCCAGGTCATCGAGGTCTCCCGCCCGTTCCCCGGGGCTGTATGCCCCAAAGGGGCTGCCGTCGATCCGGTAGACGCCCTCGGGTGTGATCTGACCGTATACCGCCTCGCCGTCGCACATGAATCTGATGAACTGTTTCATTGGTATCTCCCCCCATTGAGTTACTCCTCATCACTGTTCGTCTTCTGCCCGACAACTTCCTCCTCCAGGGCCAACAGCGTTACCGCAATGGGTGCCATGACCGTGAGCGCAGCGGTGACCACCCCGGAATCGTTGGTCAGCAGTGCCGCCACGCTGAGGGCAACGGCCAGCTGGCTCACGGTAGCCAGGGACGGGGAACCACGGAAGATTTTCTTGACTTTCCCGAAGGGCCGGAACGAGACCAGGGCGTAGACGGCCAGGATGAAAATCCAGATCCTCGTCCAGACCGTGTAGCGGAAGAGCCGGATGCCCGTGGAGAGCTTCCTGGCCACCACGTGCAGCAGGGTATCCCCGCTGCCTCCGGCCAGGAGCCGGCCCACATGGGTCGAGCTCACAGGGGTTGAGCTCCCGTGCCAGAGGAGAACCCCGGTGAGACCGAGGGCCAAAAGCACACTGGCAGCACCGGCCAGCCGCCAGGCCAACCGCGGGTTCCGGTAAAATGCCAGGTCCTGCGCAGGCACGAGACGGTGGGCAGCGGCCCCGCTCAGCCACAACATGAACACCATGGTAGCCCCGAAGTTGGATCCCCATGCAGGGCTCGCTGCGATGACCATGGCGGCCAGGAGAAAACCCCCACGCATCACATCTCCCCAGCGCACCGACGGCCAGGGCCCATCATCGCGGTCCCGGTCCGCCCCCAGGCCAAAGGCCCACACCAGGACCATGGCCCCGAGGGTTACCCCCAGGAACTCGTTGCCCAGGCCATAATACCGGGCACCCGCTGCTGCGGAGTACCCAAGGGGTGACAGGAGAGCCCAGCGGCCTCCTCCGACCTGGTCGGCCAGGATCAGGCCCAGGGCGACCGCGGCCAGGACCTGGACCGATCGCCGGAAACCGACGGCGGCGGTGAGGGAGCGGGCCATCACCACGAGGACCGCCCAGGAGACCAGCAAGGCAGCGAGCTGGGGCAGAATCCCGGCCAGGCCCGGGGCCAGGAACGCGGCCAGGGGCAACAGGGAGAGGGCCCCCAGGCTGGTAGCGGCCGCGGAATAAAGCCGGGGAAACTGCAAGAGGGAAGCGATGACCACCATGGATGCCAGCACAACGCCCGCGGCCATCGCCTGCGCCAACGGCGCCCTCAGGGCCCCAGCCTCCCTCATGGCCCCATCGAGGCGGGCCAGGTACGCCAGGGTCCCGGAATCCCCCGAGGCCGCCACACCCATGGGACGACCGAAACCCTCCTCCACACCCAGGCCCACGGCAGCTGACAGCGTGATTCCCACGTCCTGCAGCGACACGATCCCGGGTCGGCGTGTCGTGGGACTGCCGAGAAGGCCGGACGATCCCGGGACCATCATCAGCCCCATACCTCCCTGTCCGGGCTTGGGATCGAGGATCAGGACCAGGGCGTCCTCGCCGATCCGATCCACAAAGAAGCCCATCTCCCGAGCAAACAGGGCAGATTGGGAATCCCGAACATCACCGGGCAGCCATTCGGCGAGCATCTCCATCTCTGCACTTTCCACCACCACCAGCCCGACCCCGGAGGGCAATCGGTCGTAGGCCTCGGCCAGCTGTTCCCAGTCGGTCCGCCACCCCCCGGGCGTGGTAACGGAGGCGGCCACGCACCGGGCGTAGTGGTCCACGACTCCATCACGATCCGCCGCGATGACCATACCGCTCCCCGAGGACGTTCCCTGCAAGAAGGCGGTAGCCTTTCCCCCATCGCGAAAGGCATCACCGAGAGATCCTACTTTAACGTTGTGAGTCAGCCGGTTCTGGGCAGCGATGAGCCGAGGATAGTCCAGTACGGCAGCACCTCCGGGGGGAATGTCCCTCCCGTACCAGGAAGAGTAGATGTCCGCAGCCCCCCCGGTCCAGACCGGGTCGCCGGACCCCGCCAGGATGAGATCGTTCAGGCCAAAGGCCCTGGCCCCTGCGGACACGGTGGCGGCGGCATCGAAGGGATATCCCCCGCCGCCGGTGCGAACATTGACCAGGGCCGCACCCCAGCTGCCCATGGCCCCCCCGGGGGGAGGGTCAGACAGGGCAAGGGCGGCCAGGCCCGGGGCGAGTACCAGGACGGCTCGATCCAGGTCTCCCTCGGGACGGCTCAGCTCCGTCGTCGCGGCCACGGGACCCCACGATATGTAAGCCCTCACGCTGGCCATCGCCACAAGAACCGCCAGGACAAGGATGAGTGCCAGGTTGCGTCCCCTTGTTGTGTTCAGTATCGATTCCCCCCACTCAACCTTCAATCATCTCCCGGTACATCCGTTCAACCCTTCGCGCCATGTCCCCCCAGCGAGGCTTCGCGGCGGCTTCCTGGTGGGCACGGGCCCCCAGGACCTCGCGCAGCGCCCCATCTTTGATCAGGGTGGCCAGTCCCTCCGCCAGTGCCCTGGAGTCCCCAGGCGATACCAGCCAGCCCGTTCTCCCGTGGTCCAGCACCTCGGGGATGCCACCGACCCCCGAGGCCAGGACCGGGACCCCGCAGCTCATGGCCTCGCTGATGACCAGGCCAGCACCCTCGGTGCGAGACGGCAGCACCAGCAGGTCCGCGTCCTGGTAAAAGGGACGGACATCATCGGTCCACCCCGCGAAGGACACCCGTTCCGCCCACCCTCCCCGCTGCACGGCTCCCTGGACCCGGGACTGCATGGGCCCCTCACCCACCACCTGCAACGTCCAGGGCATCGATGTAAGGATGTCCAGGGCTGCCACCAGCAGATCCAGGCCCTTTTCGGGCGCCAGGCGCCCCACGTACAGCAACCTACAGGGGTTCCCCCCGGGGCTCCCCGGTTCGGACGGAGGGG
>SKXF01000132.1 GCA_007128555.1 Clostridia bacterium
CCCTTGGTGCCACGATCATAGGCGCCAGGCCCCTGGTCAGCACCTATGCCATTGAGAGGGCTGGGCTGGCCGATGCGGCAAAGGTCTCCTCCGTTCTACTGATCACGACCTGGATCCCCTTCATCGTGGTCCCCCCGATCTTTGGCCACGCCGTCACGACCACCGGCTCCTGGACAGCTCCCTGGCTTACCATGGCAGCCTTCATCGGCCTCTCTTCATTTCTGCCCTTTCTGCAGCCGAAGAGGGGATACCGAGAGGTGCCAAGTGAAGAACACGGTCATTAGCAAGATGGAGGCCCAGAACCCTGTGCCCCTCCCTCGCACTGGATCGGCCCGCCAAGGGTGTGGATCTGGGGGGCACCCAAAGACTTGCCCGACGCTTCGTTCGTCCTGGGGCACTCGCTCATTGAAAGCAGGGGATCCACGGGAGGAATTGGACCTACGCATTTTGAACTACCACGAAAGCAAAAAGCCTGTGCCATGCCCATCGGAAGTAGGCCCTGGATCACAAGATCTCATCATCTGCCGATCTCCAGAAAGGAAGGTACCCATGAGAGAATACATTCCCCAGGTTACCAGCAAGGACTATCAACGGGCGGAGAGTTTCCTGCCCCACAACGCCCAGAAGAAGGTCTTTCGATCCTACGTTGAGCCAAACTGGATCGATGATACGGACCGGTTCTGGTACCGAGTCGACACCGCCGAGGGCAAGGAGTTCAACCTCGTCGACCCCAACGGGCCCCATAAAATGCCCGCCTTCGATCACGTCAGGCTGGCAGCGTCCCTCACACGTAAGGCGGGACAGGCCTACGAGCACACCTCGCTCCCCTTTGACCACATCTCCTTCAGGGATTCAATGACATCCCTCGAGTTCACTGCCGGCGGTGACCTCTGGCGCTGCGATCTCGAGACCTACGAGTGCTCCCGGGTGCGGAAGGTACAGGAGGGCGAATCTGTTTCTCCCGACGGCAAATGGGCGGCCTTTCTTTCAGGTCATGACCTCTGGCTTCGCTGCCTGGAGACCGGAGATGAGCATCCTCTGACCACCGACGGTGAGGAGGACTTCTCCTACGCATCCCTGCCCGGAGCCTGCCTCAGCGCGGTCTCGGACCGCCTCCGGAACAAGTCCCCAGAAGCTAACGTGAAGTGGTCACCCGACTCAAAGCGGCTTCTGACCCACAGGCTGGACCAGAGAAACGTTGAGAAGATCTGCCTTTTGCAGTCCGCTCCCACCGGGGGCGGCTTCCGCCCCGTACCCCACTTCTACCGCTACCCCCTCCCTGGCGATGAGCACGTGGCCGAGGCACACATGCTCACCTTTGACGTCAATAGCCGGGAAATGACCCGGGTCGATGCCGCCCCCCTTCTCGCCACCGTCCGCCCACCCACGGAGAACGGCCTGGCCGGCTGGACCACCGACGGGGTCTACATGGTCCGGATGCAGCGCGGCCACAAGAAGGTGAGTTTCGAACTGGCAGATGCAGAAAGCGGCGAGGTCCGAGTGCTGCTGGAGGAAGAGGCAGCGACCAACGTCGCCCCCTTCTTCAGCACATCCGACCGACCCGTCGTAGCCGTGCTCAACGGAGGCGAGGAAGTCATCTGGTTCTCAAAGGCCGACGGGTGGGGACACCTCTACCTCTATGACGGACCCTCGGGCGAGATGAAGCGGCAGGTCACCTCGGGAGCCTGGTCGGTCCGCGAACTCATCCACGTCGACGAGGAGAACAGAATCGTCTACTTCCTGGCCGGGGGACGCGAGAAGGGCCGCGACCCCTACTTCCGTCACCTGTACCGAATCGGACTTGACGGAGGCGAGTGTGAGCTGCTCACCCCCCAGGACGCCGACCACCATGTAGCTGTGTCTCCGACGGGACAGTTCTTCACCGACACCTATTCGCGGGTGGACACCCGCCCGGTATCCTCGGTCCTGGCCCTCGATGGAGAGGTCGTTCTTCAGCTGGAGGAAGCAGACCTGGGGCAGCTGGAAATCCAGGGCTGGAAAGCACCCGAGCGATTCTGCGTCAGGGCTCGGGACGGGATCACAGAGATCTACGGGCTGATCTACAAGCCCACCCACTTCGACCCGGACAAGACGTACCCGGTCATCGACGCCATATACCCCGGCCCCCAGGTCATACAGACGGCCAAGAGCTTTCCGACGGACGCCCGGTCGGTGGGCCGGTTCTGGTCGCCCCAGTCGGTGGCCGAGCTGGGCTTTGTGGTGGTCACCATTGACGGCATGGGGACCCCCTACCGATCCCGCGCCTTCATTGAAGCAGCTTATGGCAAGAAGTTCGGCGAGGCCGGGGGGCTCGAGGACCACGTCGCCGGGATCCGGGAGCTCGCCCACAGCCGCCCCTACATGGACATCGACCGGGTCGGTATCTACGGCCATTCCGGGGGAGGCTTCGCATCAACCCGGGCCATGCTCAGGTTCCCCGACTTCTACAAGGTCGCCGTTTCCTCGGCCGGCAATCACAACCAGCTGGGGTACCTGGCCCACTGGGGCGAGTTCTGGATGGGCCTGCCCTGCGGTGACAACTACGACGAACAGGCCAATGTCGACCTGGTCGACAACCTCCAGGGCAAGCTGCTCCTCGCCCACGGCGACATGGACGACAACGTCCATCCCGCCCTCACCCTCCAGCTGGTCCATGCGCTGATTGAAGCAGACAAGGACTTCGACCTGCTGATGCTTCCGGGGCGCAACCACGCCCTGGTAGACCTGACGAAGGGCGAAGAGGCCTCCGACATGAGAGACCCCTACTTCACCCGGAAGCTGTGGGACTACTTCGTGACGCACTTGTTGGGGACAAAGCCCCCAGCATACCGGATGCAGAGCGGGCCAGGACAATGAAAGACCGCAGGCAATGGCTGGATGAGACCACGCCGATCAGCGACGACCCCCGAAGGGTCCCCGCCCCCCCATCAGAAGAGGGGCGCGGGAAGGTCCTGGTCCTGCAGGGCGGCCGGATCCTTGACGGCACCGGGGCTGAGGCCCGTCCCGGCACCCTGGTCATCGAGGGAAACCAGGTCCGAAAGATCCTGCCCGCTGAATCGACCGCGTGGCCCGGGGATGCCCGGGTCATCGATGTCACCGGGCAGACGGTGATGGCCGGGCTGATTGATCTGCACACCCACCTGAGCTACGACGAGCCCGACGTGCTGCTCCCCCAGGCGCAGAGTCCCTCGGATGCCACCCTCCGAGGAATGGAACGGCTCCGCTTCTTCATTGAATGCGGGATCACCAGCATCCGGGACGCCGGATCCAGCACGGACGTCCCCTTTCGGCTCAAGGCCTGGGTGGCCCAGAACCGCCTGCCCGGACCCCGGGTCTTCCCCGCCGGCTGTCTCATCACCGGCACGGGGGGACACGGTGCCGAGGGACTCAGCTCCGTATCGTCTGCCGTGGGAACCATCCGGGAGGCAAGTGGACCTGATGACTGGAGGAATGCCGTCCGCGAGCAGTTCAAGAAGGGCGCAGACGTGATCAAGATCGCCAGCCACTTCAGCCGCGACGAGGTCCGTGCAGCGGTGGATGAAGCCCACACCCTCGGCCTCAAGGTCATGTGCGATGCCGAAACCCACTACATCCAGTGGGCCGTGGAGGCAGGCGCGGACGTGATCGAGCATCCCCTGCCCCGGACCGACGCAACCATCGAGCTGATGGCCGAGATGGGAGCGCAGGCGGTGCCCACCCTGGTGCCGTACATGATCATCTTCGATCACTACGGAGGGTATTTCCATTCCACCTCGCGGAGGTTCACCTTCTCGAAGGAGGACAACCTGAACGTGGTACGCCGGATGAAGAAGGCCGGGGTGAAGATCGGGGTGGGAACCGACCTGGTGATGGACTGGTTCCGGTACCTGCCCGAGGCGTACATCACGGAACTGAAGCAGTTCGTCCTGGCGGGCTTCACGGCCCCCGAAGCACTGGAAGCTGCGACCCGGGTCTCAGCGGAGATCCTCGACATGGACGACCGGCTGGGCACCCTGGAGGAGGGGAAGCTGGCAGACGTCGCCGTTTTCGACGGCAGACCTGATGAGGACCTGGACGACCTGGCGAACGTGACCCTGGTGATTCGCGACGGCCTCGTGATCGTGGAGATGGGCCAGGTGGTCACACCCAGGCATGTGGCTAAGTCCATGAGGACGCCCAGCCCCTGAGGCACCACCGGAGGGCGGCCCCCAGGGTCGCCCTCCGGTGCCATCATCCTCGCCAGGGGCCGTCACCATGTTTCCACTCCCACCAGGCTCCCAGGGCCTCGAAGCCGCAGCCGGTCCCCGCAACCTCTCCCCAGCGGCAATCAACCTTGCTACCACCCCGCAACGGAAGGCCCTCCATGCCGGCTAAGGTCCCGTGCGCTCCCATTCGTACGATGTCACCGATGGAACATCCATGCCGAGAAGCAGCGGGGCGACGCAACGAGACATTGATCTTGCCCCCCATCCCATGGGTATCCCCATTCGGGGCGTGCAAGTCACCCTGTCCGCCCGGCTCAACGCACCTACGCGAGGGGCAACCTGGCCTGATCCAGATCTCCGCTGCAAAAACCTGGGATGATAGGCCCTTGCGGTTCACCCTGTTTCCTGCAACGATGGATGAGACGGCGGTCGTGGACACCCGCCATACCAAAACAAGGAGGTCCTGACCATGAGATTCTGGATCCGAGCTGCCATCATATCGGCAGTGTATGTTGTAGTGACTGCAGTCTTCGCGCCCATATCCTTCGGTCCGATGCAGGTGCGAGTCGCAGAGTCCCTGGCACTGCTGCCGTTTCTCTGGGCTGAGGCCGTGCCGGGACTGTTCATAGGAGTCCTGCTGGCAAACGCCCTCTGGGGACTGGGAGTCATTGACATCGTCCTGGGAAGCCTGGCTACGCTCCTGGCAGCATTACTGACGCGGCGAATGCCAAGCCTCTGGCTGGCCGCAGTTCCCCCCGTGATCGTCAATGGGCTGGTCGTGGGAGCCTACCTGACGCTGTGGTTTCCCGTTCCCCTGGCCTGGTCTGTGGCCTACGTGAGCCTCGGCCAGATCGTGGCCTGTTTCGGCCTGGGGATCCCACTGGTCATTCTCATGCGACGGCTGGAACAACGCGGAGACATCCAGGTAGAGCGTTGACCGATCGGGGGCGTGAGGGGATCGCGCCCCCTTCCTTCAGAACAACAACCCGAAGAGATAGGCGGCTGCGACGCTTACGGGGACAAAGCCCTGAGCGTCTTGCGAGCCCGGGTCGGCTTCACAGCAGGCTGCGGTCGAAAGATCGGCTGCCGCACAACACGAGGCATCGTCGGCGAAGGTTGGCTTCTCCCGGGTAGTGGACGGGGGCAACCAACAATCCGGGGTCCCAGGAAACTCGGACATGTACCCTCCCACATCAATCGTCAGTGGAACCCGGGACTGCCCGGCGAGAAGGCCCACCGCCTGCAGGTGATCGACCAGGAGTCCCCCTCCCACCCCCAGGACAAGGCCCACCAGGAGCTTGGTAACGGCCATGTCCCAGCCCAGGGTCCCACCGATCAGCAGAAAATCCGTCGGGCCCATGATGGGAGAGGCGATCAGCCAGGCAAACACGGGACCCCAGGGCACACCAGCGGCTAGAAGGGGTATCATAATCGATACCGTGCCACAGGAGCACAGGGGCGTGCTCACAGCCGCGGCGGTCGCGATCACAATCGGCCAGGCACCGGAAGTAGCAAAGAGTTTCCGCAGCCGGGCTGCGGGTATGGCACTCTGAAGGGCTGCTGCCAGCACGATGCCCACGAGGAGATAGGGCCCCATTCGCATTGCACTGTACTGCGCATAAATTGCAATGCCCCGAATGACTTCGATCATGCAGATCATGCCCCCGGTTGCGCCTCGCCTGGGTGAGTCACTCGGAGAAGTACCGCTCGCAAGATAACGGCAGTTCGCCCAATGGGCACCGCACCCACCATCATGGTAGATGTCGGCGCCGAACATCCCCGGCGGAGCACCATGCTGGTCCATCCGTCCCCTATATCTCACTATGATCATACGGCCACTGCAGTTTACGCCATACTCAACCGTCAAGATCAACTAGCAGCCCCATCCCCTGCCAGGTTGCCTCCCAGGGGATGACTGCGTCGAGAGACTCTCAGCCCGGGCAAGATTTCTGGCCTCGACAGCGAATACAGAGTATGGACCAGGAGGCATGAGCGCAGATCTGACACGAGAAAGGATGAATTCGATGAACGACCGCGTCCCCGACCGATACCTGCAAAAGAGACTGGCAACTGTTGAGCAACGACTGCCCCAACTAGAGATTGACGGCCTCGTCGCTACATCCCCTGCCCACAAGGGCTATCTTTCCGGCTTCACCACCGGCGTCTTTATCGCTCCAGGAGGGCACCTGCTCGTGACTCCGGGCGGAAGGGCTAACCGGTACATTACCGGCGGCGTGGACTACGAGGACTGTCGAACTGCCCTTGAACCCATGGGGTTTGACGTCACCGCCTACAACTACACGGAGGGAACGAATGCGACCACGGAAACCGCTCGTGTCGCGAAGGAGATGCAGCTGAAGCGGGTCGGCGTTGAAGGCAAATATATCTCGGTCGAGGCTTTCAAAGATATGAAAAAGCACATGGAGGAAGCCGGGGTGGAGCTGGTCGCCATCGGGGAGGTCGTAGACCCCCTGCGAGAGATCAAGGACCCCTGGGAGATCGAGCAGATCACCCGGGCCGCTGAGGTCAGCAGGGCCGCCTTTGAACACGTCATCGGATGGATTCGTCCTGGAGTCACGGAATGGGAGCTGGCCGCCGAACTGGAAAACCAACTCCGGCTGGGCGGGTGCGGATCGAGCCGCATTGCTTTCCAGTCCATCGTTGTCTCCGGACCCCGCTCCTGCCTCCCCCACGGTTCCGTCAGCACCCGGGCCCTGCAGCGAGGGGACTTCGTAACCCTGGATTTCGGTGCGACGTGGAACGGATACTGCGCCGATGTGACCCGGACCTTCGCCGTGGGCGAGACCTCGGATCAGCAGAAAGCAGTATACTCCGCCGTGCTGGATGCCCAGGTGGCCGCCGTCGAACTGATGCAGCCGGGCAGGGAAAGAAGTGAGGCTTCCGACACCGGTGCCGCCATCATCAAAGATCGCGGATTCGGCAAGTACATGGCCCACGGGGCCGGAGGCCACGGCATCGGCCTGGAGGTTCATGAGGGCCCCAGTTCCCGCAGCGGGGGAACCTGGGAAGTGGGCAATGTCATGACAATGGAGCCAGGCGTCTACATTCCCGGATGGGGTGGGGTCCGGATCGAAGATGACGTGGTGATTACTGAGAAAGGACCCCAGATCATCACTCCTATCCCCAAGGACCTCCTGGAGATCTAGGCACCGACCTATAGACCAGGTTGCGTCTTCAGTGACGCAGCGACCGGAAGGAGACGAGGTCTGCGCCTATGGCGGGACCCCGACCGGAAGCCCCACGGCTAGGCAAGCGGACAGGGGGCCAGGTGTCCGCTTCGACTTGCAGACTGGCTCGCACCGATACCCTTGAAGGCGTGCGGATCTGGCTTCATCCGGGAAGGCATTGGGAGAGCATCAGCCATCGGTCTTCTGATCGGTTTCGCCACCACCCTGTGCAGCCAGGCTCTGCCGACGGCATAATCAGTGGCGCGATCATATGAGAAAATGATTCCATGAAAGGACACCCCCATGAGCGATCTGACGGCACAGAAGACGAAGCAGGCTTTTGAGATACTCAGGGAGAAAGAACTCGACTGCTGGCTGATGCTGGACCGGGAATCCGGCACGATGGGCCACACTGATCCCAGCCTGGACCTTTTGCTCCCCACAACCATCATCGGCCTGACGGCCTTTGTATTCACAAGGGATGGGAAAGCGGCCGCTGTTGCAGCCAGCTACGACACCCACAACCTGGAGAGCACCGGGCTATTCGACCGGGTCATCCCCTACGAGATGGACATGCGAGAGCCCCTGGTTGAACTCCTGCGCGAAATGGATCCGGGTGCGATCGGGGTCAATGACAGCGAGGAAGACTTCGTCGCCGACGGCCTGACGACGGGGCTCATGCGCAAGCTGGGCAAAATGCTCGAGGGAACTCCCTACAAAGGGAGAATCACCACCGGTGAGGACGTCGCCGCCTCCCTGCGCAGCCGAAAAATCGGCCCGGAGATCGAGGCGATCCGGGGGGCCTGTGACGTAACCCGGGACATATGGAACGAACTGACCTGCTATCTCAGGCCGGGGATCACGGAGATGCAAGCCATGAGATTCATCCACCGTCAGTGCGAAAGGCTAGGGGTGGAGACGGCATGGGACAGCCGCTGGTGCCCGGGGATCACTGCCGGGCCCTCGTCGGTGGGCGGGCACAACCCGCCCTCAGATCAGATCACCCTGGAGGAGGGGACCCTCTTTTCCATCGACTTCGGTGTCCGGCGGGAAGGGTATGTATCGGACCTGCAACGCACCTGGTACATCCCGTCGGCCTCCCATCCCCAGCCCCCCGACGAGGTCACCCAGGCGGGTGCAACCCTGCGAAGGGCCATCTGGGCAGCCCGGGAAGCAATGCGCCCTGGCGTCCCTGGCTACGAGATCGATGCTGTGGCAAGGGCCATCATAACGGAGGCCGGCTACCCCGAATACAAGCACGCCCTGGGGCACCAGGTCGGGCGGTCGGCCCATGACGGCGGAACCCTACTGGGCCCGGCGCACTGGCCGCGCTATGCTGAGAAGTCCCAGGGCCAGCTGGAAGTTGGCAACGTGTTCACCATAGAACCAGGGATACAGACGTCCCTCGGTCGATACGGAACCGAAGAGATGGTCATCATTACAGAGTCCGGAGCAGAGTGGATCACCGAGCCCCAGAGGGAGATCTGGCTCACCCAGGCATAGACCGTCTAGGTCAATGGGAGGCCAGGGCTCCAGCCTTCCACGGACCACAGCAGGTCGTTCGGTGAACACGCGTGGCAGGCAGCATCGGAATTCAACGTTTGCTTGCCACGCCGGACGGCCTCATCCGATGAACACTGGGCCTGTGCTGATTCAGGATGGATCCTATGATGACTGCACACGCCTTGCGCCATCGCGGTCAAGGGTTTTGGTGTACTGAGCACTGTGCAAGAGTGCTCCAATCCCCATGCCCACAAGGTTCTTGATGGGCGTGTTAACGACTTCGTAGTTGTCGTGGAGAAAACGGTCGTATTCTAGGAGCCGTCGGTGGGCTTCATCACGGAGCCTTCCAATCATGTCGCAGCCTGTTACCCTGAACTCCTCGTCCAGCATTCTGTGCATGCCACCCAGGGGGAACATCCTGTACAATGCGTCGTGGCCCTCAATGCCGATCTTCTCCGCTACAGTGATCTTCCTCGCATGAACATCGGGGTCGAACTCGAAGGGAGGGTTACTGACGTTCGTGTACTGGGCAAGGAGAGGCTCAATGGTCTCCTCAACCATTCTCCGACACGGAGTGTGGGTTTCCAGGTGAGGTCCCGCCTCGTTCCAGATCTTCAACATGAACTCATTGGCCTCGTTGGTAAGCTCGTCGCCGTAGCTCAGGGCATCTCCAAGGGTCGAGTCGCTGGTCCTGTCATCGAGCATCAGGGGATCGTACCAGAGGCAGCATTCCGGGATAATGATAAAAGCATTGGGATTCAACACCTGTGCATACTCATAGGAGTCGCAACCCTGTATGGGCTCGAGATTCCTGTTGCCCGCGGCGTAGTGACGCACCCAGTTTCTTGCCGGCTGGAGATAGGCTGCGTGCATCACGCCCGGAGCCAGCATCGTTCCCGGGCGTTTCCTGAGAAATATGTCAAAGCGCTTCGCCGTGTTTTGAAGATTTGCATAAAGCTCTGGGCAGGGATGGGGCACCATGTAGCTGATACCACCCCATTTCATCATGTGTAGGCCGCTCAGGAAGCTCATCTTAACCCTGTCCATAAGGTTCATCAGCGCCCTGGTCTCAGAGGTAGGCGAATTGAGATCAAGGGGCCCATACCTGAACGGAAAGCACCCGTCCGGCGTGATGCTGTGGGGTGTGCGGTAGTAATTCAGACTGAAGTTGAGAGGGGTCAACGGTCCCCTCTGAAAACCCTCGTTGAGCCGTGCTGCGTCAGGATCGCTACATTTGACCAGGTACCACGTGAAGTCCATTGCCTCGGTGAGCTCAGGGTTCTCGACCAGGGCTCTGCTGAAATAGGTGAGGAGGTTTCCTCCGTAGGGTTCTTCGCTGTTGGGGAACCCATGAACAAAGGCGTTGTATCTGCCTTCACCGATCTTCAAACAATAGATCGTCTCGCCCTGGGTTGAGGAACCGAGTTCCAGAAGATCTGCCCGATCCGGGTATTCTTCTACGAGTTTTCGCGACTCCTCGTTCTGTTCATCAACGGTAAGAAACCGATCCCACTCTGGAACGTTGTCGAGTATGGGGGAAAGATCAACCATCGTGTAAAGCCTCCCTCTGTCTATCGTTCATCTTCATGCCGTATGGGGTTGCCGCTATCTGATGCCGATGCACCCCTGAAACCGGGTTGACGCCCCGCTGTTCCTGGATGGGCAGTTCTTCTCCACCCGGTTGAGGTATTCCTTTAAGGAGGAGGGGTGCGACCTGCGTCTGATGCCTAGTAGAATGGCTTGCTCAACACCCACCCATGCTCGTGCGGCGGTTCCCACCCCCGAAGGTGCCTCCCATCATCGACCCAGGCATGCAAGATAGACAGCGGCATGATGTGGCAATGTATAATGAGACCATGCTTCTAGAAAGGAAGATGATTTTGACAAACCCCGTCGTGACCTTTGAGATGGATAATGGCAAAGAGATGACCGCTGAACTGGACATAGAGGCGGCTCCCAATACGGTGAGGAGTTTCGTCTCCCTGGTAGAGAAGGGATTCTATAACGGTCTGACCTTTCATCGCGTCATCCCCGGCTTCATGATCCAGGGGGGATGCCCCCAGGGAACGGGCACGGGAGGACCAGGATACAACATCAAGGGTGAATTTGATGGCAACGGCTTCAAGAATCCCATCAAGCATGACCGCGGCGTACTATCTATGGCTCGTTCGGGCCACCCCGATTCTGCCGGCTCGCAGTTTTTTGTCATGGTCGCCCGCTCTCCGCATTTGGACGGTCAGTACGCAGCCTTCGGCAAGATCACGGAAGGTATGGAGGTTGCAGATGACATCGTGGCCGTTGAACGCGATCGCGGCGACAAGCCGGTGAGCCCTCAACGCATCAAAAGTGTTACCGTCGAAACATTCGGCGAAGAGATCGGTAAGCCTGAGACCCTGTAGCACGCATCGGATAGCCTGGTGTGGCTGCTCGTCCTGAGCTGATGTGAGTGGGAGCAGAAGAACGAGGCGCAGGGGAAGGTTATGCCCGGGTCTTTGGATAAGTACAGGTGGTGGCCATTGCCGGTCTGCTGCATGAAGGAACAGCAGGTCACAGAACCTGCCCGGAGAAACAGCATCGACCCCCGTGTCCTGGCAGCGGAATCGCCAAATCAATGGTCTCATGCACAGCCCAATGGAGGTGTCTACCATGAAACAGCAACTCTCAGCACCGATTGCCGAACTGGATCGCCAGCTTGTGGATCTGTGGACCCGCTACGCATCATCGGGTCAGCACGAACGAACCCTCTTCCTCCCAGGCGCGGAGCAAATTGCAGACGTACAGAAGGGCCTGGAAACCCTTCAGGGGTCCCTGGACTTAGCTACGCCGAGTACCTTCCTGGACAAAATCACCCTGCTGCAGGTGAGAAACACCACCGACGTCCTGTCCTTCCGTGTCGCCGACGACCAGGCTTTCCCCTACCGTTACCTCGGCAACCTCTCGGGAGGCGTCAACCAACTCCTGATGATGGACGCCCGCCCCCTCGAGGAGCGACTTGAAATCCTTGCAGCGCGGTTGAAATACGCCCCACCACTTCTTGAAGGGGTCATTGATGCAAGCCGGCGAGTGGACGACGCCTCGAGGGACATGGTGCGAGAATACATCGACAGCCTGCTAAGCGTCCTGGCCGGTCTCCCTGAGCAGTTGGAATCACTGGGTGCCGACACCTCGAGCATGACAGGAATCATCGGGGCAGCCCAGGATGCCGCCGCCCGGGCCCTGGCCCACCTGGCCGTCCTTGAACCTGCCACCGGAGACATCGCCATGGCCCTCCCCTACAATGAGCGACTTCGAAGGGTCTGGGGAATCGACGTGGAGGATCTGCTGGAATGGCACGAGGAGGAAATCGAGAAGTGCCTCAACCGCCTGAATGCCATCGCCCGGGAGATTGATCCCAACCGAGACCCCTACGAGATCCTCGAGACCGATCTGCCCAGCCGCGACAGACCCGAGGACATGTTCCCCCTGATGGAAACCTTCGTGGCCCAGGCCCGGGAACACGCCCTGGACTACATAACCCTTCCCGAGGGAGAGGTATGCGAGGTCTGGCCCGTGCCGGCCCAGCTCAAGGATTCCTACCCCTGGGGAGGATACAACGGCCCTGATCCCCTGTTGAGGAACCTGCATGGAGCCGTCTTCCTGAACGAGTACAACTACGAGTCGGTGACCCTCGGCTGGCTGGAGATGATGGCCATTCACGAATGCTACCCGGGGCATCACGCCCAGAAGGTCAAGGCCGCGGCATCATCGCTGCCGGACTCCTTCCGGGTAGCGCACCTGATGAACCGTGCGGGCCCTCTCAATGAGGGGATTGCCCACCGATCTGAAACCTTGTTGCAGCACATATTTCCTGAGCCCGCATTCCCGCTCTTCGTGGCCTACCGGCGCCTGCACACGGCTGTGCGAATCAAGGTCGATCTGGCTCTGCACCACTTCGGGAAGCCGCTAGAAGAGGGAGATAGGATCTACCAGGAGTACATGCGGTTCTCACCAAAGGCAGCCCGGGGACAGGTCCGCTTCCAGGAGCTGTGGCCTGGCTACATGACAATCTACTACTACGGGCAGAAATACCTCGCCGATCTTCAGAAGCGGCTGGGATGGGACGATCAAACCTTCACAGAGTTGATCTTCTCCGTCGGTTACGCCGGCCTGGATGTTCTGGAGGAAATCGTCAAGGGTACGCCTGAGCAAATGGACGCCATTGTGAGGATGTAACGAGGTACCGGACACTGGGCGAGGATGCCGACATGATTTGAGGGGCAAACAGCGAAGGCCAGGCTCCTCGCCCGACGACCGACCACCCTGCTGGAGGCAATCCTTTCTACCAGCAGATGTGCCCCCCTCAACAGGCTAACTGCGAACCGTCACCTGCAGCGGCATTTGCTGCGGGGCCATTTTTTTTTGACAGTGGGTAGCGCTGCAGTGCCCTGGACAGGTAATCACCGGGATTGGCCTGTTCCCCTTCAGGCGGTCTACGTCGCCACCGCCTGGCCGAAGGATGCCATCCTCTACGACA
>SKXF01000031.1 GCA_007128555.1 Clostridia bacterium
ATTCCGACTGCCCGGCCATGATCTGCAGGGCAAGGATATGGGCGGCACTGGCGATCAGAAGACCCGTCCACCCCAGGAGCAGCGCAATCATGAAAGACGTGATGATCGGAATGCCAAAGCTGATATGGCCCAGGACCTCGGAGGCGGCGGTGTAGGTGTTGACCAAAAAGGGTGAGGCATAAAGAAGGGGGATCAACACCACCAGGGCCAACATGGCGGGCCAGCTGACCGACATGCCCATGATGTCAAATCCGATCCCGTCCCGGGAGCCCCCTGCCTCTTCGTCGCTGGCCCTACCTCCCTCGACGGCCGCCACGCCCTCCCAGTGATCGTGGGTGCGCGCTGCCCGTTCGGTCTCGACTCGGGTCAATGCCTGGTCCGTTGTTGTCATAAGGTCATCATCCCGCCTCCCTGGTTCAGAGCCCGGTCCAACTCCGCCTTGTCCACACAGTGACTGACGGCCACAGTCCTGTCGATCAACCCCCGCTGGCACAGATCCGCCAGCGCGTGATCCATCGTCTGCATCCCACTGTTCCGTCCTGTCTGCATGACGCTGTAGATCTGGTGTTCCTTCCCCTCCCGGATCATGTTCCGGACCGCTGCAGTGCTCACCAAGACCTCTGCAGCCACCACTCTTCCCTGGCCGTCGGAGCGCGGAATGATCTGCTGCGCCACCACGCCCTGCAGCGACCCGGCCAGCTGATGCCTGACCTGGCTCCTCAGGGCCTCGGGGAAGCTGTCAATGATCCGGTGCACGGCGAGGGGTGCCGTCTGGGTGTGAAGGGTCGACAGGACCAGGTGACCCGTCTCCGCCGCGGTCAGGGCAATCCCGATGCTGTCGCGGTCACGCATCTCGCCGATCAGGATCACGTCGGGGTCGTGTCGGAGGGCGTGCCGGAGGGCGTCGACGAAGGAGTGCGTGTCGCTTCCGACTTCCCGCTGCTTGATGATCGCCTTCTTGTGAGTGTGCAGGAATTCGATCGGATCCTCAATGGTTATGATGTTAACGCTTCGCTCGCTGTTGATCAGGCCGGTCATTCCCGCCAGGGTGGTGGTCTTTCCACTGCCCGTGGGTCCCGTGATCAGGACCAGGCCCCTGGGCAGGCGTGCGAGATCCCTGATCACGTCGGGCAGCCCGAGCTCTTCCAGCTCGGGGATCTCCCACGGTACGAGTCGGAACACGACCGCCAGGGAACTGCGCTGGCGCATGGCGTTGCCACGGAAGCGACTGACGCCGGGTACCGAGTGGGAGAAGTCCAGCTCCCACGAGGATTCCAGCTCTTCCCTGTGGTAGGGTTTCAAAACCGGGAACAACAGGTCCCGGATGTCATCGGGGGTCAACCGGGGCAGATCGTCCAACGGCACGAGGTCTCCGTACACCCGGGCAATGGGAGGCAGTCCCGGAGCCAGATGCAGATCCGAGGCGTCCATCTCAACCGTCCGGCGCAAGATGTCGTTGACATGTGGCAAACTAGCTTCGGTCATAGCACCACCCTCATTATCTCTTCGAGGGACGTGAGACCCCGACGAACCTTGAGCAGCCCGTCCTGTCGCAGCGTCTTCATGCCCTCGCCTATTGCTGCTCGCCTGATCTGTCCCGTGGAAGCTCGTTCCAGGGTCAACTCCTGAATAGTATCGGTCATTGTGAGCATCTCGAACACTCCGATCCGCCCGGCATAGCCGGTCGTGCTGCACCGCACGCAACCTGGACCCGGCCGGTACAGGGTCACGCTTTCCTCGTCCGGCTCCAGTGGGAAGTCAGTAATATGCTCAACCCGCTCCCTGTTCATCTCGTACGGCTCCTTGCAATGGGGACAGAGAACCCGTGCCAGTCTCTGGGCCAGTACACAGGCCAGGGAGGAGGCAGTCAGGTAGGGCTCGATCTCCATCTCCGCGAGGCGACTGATCGCCCCCGCGGCATCGTTGGTGTGCAATGTGGCAAAGACCAGGTGCCCTGTCAGGGCCGACTCGATGGATATTCGCGCCGTGTCGTAGTCCCGGATCTCTCCGACCATGATGATGTCGGGATCGCAGCGCAGTATGGAGCGCAGTCCCGAGGCAAAGGTCAACCCCGCCCGGGGATTGATCTGGACCTGGCTGATGCCCTCCATCCGCCGCTCGACCGGGTCCTCCACCGTGATCACGTTCTGTTCTTCCCGGTCCACGTTCGCCAGGCTGGCGTACAGGGTCGTGCTCTTTCCGCTTCCCGTCGGCCCGGTGACGAGAATGAACCCGTAGGGGAGGCCGATCATCTCCCGGTACTTCTCCAGCATCTTGGGTGCGCCCCCCAGCTCCTCCAGGGTGATCATGCGGGCGGACCGATCCAGCAGGCGCAGGGTCAGTCGCTCGCCGAAGCTGGCGGGCAACGAGGCCACCCGGACATCGATGATCTTGTCCTCGATCCGCAGCGTCATTCTTCCATCCTGGGGTATGCGGCGCTCCGCGATGTCCAGGTTCGCCATGACCTTGATCCGCGACACCAGGGAGGCGTGCATCCTGCGGGGCGGGTGCATCACATCGTGCAGGACGCCATCGATCCGAAAACGAACCCGCAGGGACTTTTCGTAGACCTCAATGTGAACGTCGCTGGCCTTCGCACCCACGGCCTGGCTTATGATGACATTGGCCAGCTGCACCGCCGGTCGCTCTCCACCATCCCCGCCCGTCGACACGTCATCGAGGCTGACGTCCTCCTCTTCCTCTTCCTCCTCGTGTTCCACCGCCATGCTGTCGTGGGCGTAGCGCTTGATGAAGAGCTCCAGCTCACTGTCCGTGGCAACCACCGGCTCGACCTCAAAGCCGGTCATGATGCGTAGATCGTCCAGGGCCAGGATGTCACTGGGATGGCGCATCGCCACGATCAGGCGGTCGTCGTTGAATCCGATGGGTAGGGCGTCGTATCGCCGGCAATCCGCAGGGGATATGGTCGCCATGGCAGCCGCGTCCACGGGATAGTCCTCGAGACGTATGAAAGCAACCCCCGCCTGCTCCGCGATCACCCCCGCAATGTCCCCTTCCGAACAGAAGCCCAGGCGAACCAGGACCCCGCCAAGAAGCCCCCGTTCATTACTCGACACGTCCTGCTTCTTTAGGGCCTCCTCCAACTGTTCTTCCGTCAGGACGCCGGCGTTGACCAGCCTGCGCCCGAGAAAATCCCTCGTCTTTGGTCTGCGTTTAACACTCATACTGGGCACCCTCCTGGCAGCCGGTGGATGGGACCATCCCATCTACAAGGCCGTTCCGCAAAATCAAGCACTTCAGCGGCAACGGTGAGTCGTCCTACATGGATCCCCCGGGGGCCATCATCAGCAGAGGAATCGGGCACACCCGGGGAGAAAGACAAAGAGGTACTGCAATGATCTTTGGAGGTGTACAGGTGGACTATTATTGGATCACATTCTTTGGCCTGCTGGGGGTGATCTGGGGCAGTTTCTGCAACGTGCTGATCGCCCGGATCCCCTCCTCTGAGACGATTTCGGGACGCAGCCGCTGTCCCCATTGTCGCCACACCCTCGGTATCTTCGACCTTGTCCCCGTGCTCAGTTATCTTCTGCTCGGCGGCAAGTGTCGTTACTGCAAGGGGCCGATATCTTTCCGGTATCCCCTGGTGGAGATCGCCTGCGGCTTCCTCTTCGTGCTCTCCTTCAGCCGCACGGGCCTCGCACCCATACCCCTGGCGCTGCACCTGGTCTACG
>SKXF01000118.1 GCA_007128555.1 Clostridia bacterium
TGTCCCGTGAACGCGGTGCCCTGGGGGACCTTAACCATGACCATGACCCAGCGGCCCCCGGACGCAAGGTTCATGACCCCGGGGTTGATGCTGACCGTCATATCCCCGGGAACGGGACCATCTGCAACGCGGGTCCGCCCCTTCGCCTTCGCTGCGTCTTCCTCGACTACCGGTACCTGTACGGTTTTCTCCTTCTCTTCGTCTTCGTCTACGTCCTCATCATCATCCCACGTCGTCAACCAGTCCTCGAAGGCAACATGGGCACTGACACGATCCCCGGCGCCCCCACTACCCTCATTGTCGACGAACAGCTCGGGGCCGGTCTCGCATCCCCACCAGTTCAACGCGGCGTCGAAGTCCTGTTCCGCGTCGTTGTAGACCCCGAACCCGTTGCCCTCGATGCGGTTGTTATTCGCCCGGTTGCCCCCCACAGTGGCATCCTCGTAGATCCGTATGCCAAACCCGTTGTCTGCGATGTCATTGCCCTCGATCACGTTGTCATCCCCATCAAAAAATGCGATGCCCACATCCCAGCCGGTGAGGGTGTTCGCCCGGATGCTGTTGCCGGATCCGAAGATCCTGATACCCTCGTCGCCCTCATCCGTGCTGCCCTCAAGGGTGTTCCCTGCCACGATGGCACCGTCTCCGGCCAGCTCCATGCCGAAGAAGAACCCCTCCAGTACGTTGTCGCGGATCTCGGCGCCATCGCCATCGGCGATGATGGCATACTGCTCCTCAACACCTGCAAGGATGCGATTGCCCCTCAATACGACATCCGTCGCATCTGGGTCGATGGAAATGGCCCACAACCCATCCCCGGGGGCCTCGATCACCAGGTTGCGGATCTCGATTTCGTCTGCCGTGATGTCGATGCTCCCCACGAGCACGACAGCATGGTTCCCAAAGGGCCGGAGGGTCAACCTCTTATCCACAACGATGCTGCCCTCGTCGACCTCGTACACGCCCGCGTGGATCCTGATGACGCCCCCAGGTTCCGCACCGTCAATTGCGTCCTGTAGGTCGTCTCCCGCGAAAACGTCATGGGTATCAGCCCTGGCCACCGCCCCCGGCGCCAGAGACACAAGCATCGCCACAGCCACAAGGACCGCCAGTACACTGGCCGTCCACCGTCTCGTCGGCATGGTTCATACCTCCCAGATCCCCTTGACCTTGCTTCTACAATCGTCCCCAGTGGTTGTATCGGCATTTTGAAGATAAAACTTCAGTAGTCGTCTATTCAACGGCTCCCATTTAACCCTTCGGGCGGCAGAAGATCACGGCTGGTAGGTGGCCACGTTGCGCAAGTGCTCAGCATATGTTCGGGAGAACACGTGGGTGCCGTCTCCCCGGGAGACGAAGTAAAGATAGTCCGTCTCTGCAGGATCCAGCACCGCATCGATGCTCGCCAGGCCCGGGCTCGCGATGGGCCCGGGGGGCAAAGAGCCATACATGTAGGTGTTGTAGGGAGAGTCCTCCTCCTGGTCCACGTACAGGACCGGACCGTCCCGCCTGCCCTGCACGTAGAGGATCGTCGCACAGGCGCCCAGGTTCATGCCGATGTCGAGCCGGTTGGCAAACACCGATGCGATGATCGGGCGTTCACTGGGGGCGACCGCCTCCCGCTCCACGATGGAAGCCAGGGTCACCACCTCGTGAAGGGTGAGCTCCCGCTCCTCCGCCAGGGCCAGGCGTTCCTCCGTCCAGATGGCCTGGAACCCGGACAGCATCCGCCGGATGATCTCCTCCTCCGTGATACCGTACGGGATCTCGTAGGTGTCCGGGAAGAGGTAACCCTCGAGGGCAGAATAAGGCAGGTTGAACTCGGGGCATGCTGCTCCGGCATCGTAGCCCTCGGGCAGCCATCCCCGGATCGGGGAAGCATCGGCGATGGCCCGCTCGAAGGCCTCGAGATCCCCCATCCCCTGGTCGGCCAGGGCCTGCACCGTCATCTCGGCGGTGAAGCCCTCGGGCACGACAAACCATTCTGTCGCCACCTCCCCGTGGACCATCCGTCTCATGATCTGCTCAGGAGACATGTCCGGGCTGACCCAGTACCACCCCGCCTGCAGCTTCCCGTCCAGTTCCAGCTGCCGGCTCAACAGGCCGAAGGCCCAATCCGCGCGGATCAGCCCCTGGCTGTGGAGCATCCTGCCCACATCGGCAGTGCTGGTTCCCGGGGCCACCCACACCAGCACGGGATCCGCCGGCTGCAAAGCTGCGGGAAGAATCGCTTCCTCCCACTGAGAATAGGCCCAGTACCCGGCCACCCCCACTCCAATGAGCAGAATGACCAGGCAGATACCCAGTGCCCGCATGCTCTCTCCCTCTCCCGGTGAAGCGTTCCCCTACACGCTACGCTTCATCATATCCTTCTACTTTTTCGCGCCACATCCTCTGCACCTCGGCGAACTCGTTATCGTCGCTGATGACCTCGAGGTACGTATCGTCGTCCTCTTCCATCATCCGGAACACGTAGGCCTCTCCCTCGGGGCCGTCGGCCGGAACACAGACCACGTAGTCCCGGTCCGGGGTCTCGATCACGTCCAGCACGTGGAGCTCGTGCTCCTCGCCCTCATCGTCGATCAGCTGAAGTACTTCCTGGTCCTCTATCCGCTCGTTCACCTGTTATCACCTCCGTCATATCTTGTCCCACCGTCATCCCGTGGACTCGTTTTGGCAAGGTAACTTTGAAGAATCAGTGCCGCCGCCATCTTATCCACCGTTCCCCTGCGCCGCCGGCGGCTCACATCCCCCTCGATCAGGATCCCCTCGGCGATCTTCGAGGTCAGCCGCTCATCCTCCAGGTCCACGTCGCAGGAAAGGGAGGCCTCGAGGAGTTCCTTCCAGGCGAGGGCGTCCTCGGCCCGCGGGCCCAGGGTTCCGTTCATGTTGCGGGGCAGGCCGACAACCAAAATCTCAACGTCGTGCTCCGAGCAGAGCCTGCCGATCTCTTCCACTGCAGCCTCGCGGCTGGGCACCTTTCGAGTTCCCCACTCTAAGACGCACAGGGGCTGGGAAAGGGTCCGGGATGGATCGCTGATGGCCACTCCGATTCGCCTATCGCCAGGGTCTATTGCCATAATCCTCGTCAAAGATATCAATCTCCCTCGACCTGCGTCTTCTAGGGGTTGAGTTCCTCCGGAACCAGAACACCAAGAGCATCCCCGCCAGAAAACCCCCGATGTGGGCCCACCACGCCACGGTCTGGGCTCCAAAGGCCGTGAGCCCGCTGAGAATCTGCAACAGGAACCATATCAACAGAAACACCACGGCCGGAACCTCCGCCACGGTGAAGAACAGTCCCAGGGGCACCAGGGCCAGGACCCGGGCGCGGGGGAACATCAGGAGGTAGGCTCCGAGGATCCCCGCGATGGCCCCGCTGGCCCCAATCGTGGGAATGGGACTGCCCGGGTTGGCGAGGACGTGGGAGAAGTTCCCAAGGGCCCCGGCCAGGAGGTAAAAGAACAGGAACCGGACCGGTCCCATGCTCCCCTCCACGTTGTCACCAAAGATCCACATGTACAGCGTGTTCCCGCCGAAGTGAACCCAGCTCCCGTGCAGAAAGGTTGCGGTCACCAGGGGCACAAGGCTCGGCCAGCGCCCCGGGAAAAACAGGATCATGGGCCCACCAATCCTCGCCGGGATCACGGCGTACGTGGCAAGGAGTTGGGCGAGCTCGCGCTGGGGAAGGGAAA
>SKXF01000115.1 GCA_007128555.1 Clostridia bacterium
AGACGGATTTCACCTCCCTGGTCGTTGAGGGGTGCTTTCTTACGAAGTTACTCGGTCACTGGGTGTGCCCGCCTAATATCTGAGAGTTCCCGGGACCCATCGTGAACAGCACCGCACAAATCACGCTTCGCTACTGGGTAACTTCCGTCTAAGGGGGCCCTTTTTGTATAAGCGTGTCTCGTTTTCGAATAAACTGGAGATGCAGAAGGACAGCGCAGTGATTCGTAGAATATCATGGAATGAGTGAGAAATTGCGCCGCAGTCGCTGCTAGACGGAGTTTCTCATCAATGTCATTGTCCCATGTGGGATTTCGCGAAGTTTACCGGGCGCATGTAGTGCGGGAGGGGAGCGACAATGGCTACACAACCGACCTGCCAGGACACGACCACCACGTGCCTGGAGATCTACACCCTGGGACGATTCTCCGTACGGTTTGGTGATCGGGTGCTGTCCGATGAGACGAGGCGATCAAGAAAGCTGTGGCGGTTGTTCAACTACCTCTTTCACAACAGGGATCGGGAAGTCCCCACTGAGACCCTTGCCGATTACCTTTGGTCGGAGGAGGGGATTGTAGATCCCCAGGGAGCCCTGCACAACCTCGTATATCGTTTGCGCCACAGCTTCGAGGGACTCCGGTGCGGTGAACCTCCCGTGACGATCGAGTATTCCCAGGTCGGCTACATCCTGAGGTTGGGGCCCCAGGCCTGGTGCGACGTGGATGCGTTCACTGGCCTGCTCCGAAGGGCATCGTCGTTGCTACAGGCGGATCCTGCCGGGGCCATCGACACGTATCGAGAGGCCCTTGCCCTCTACCGGGGACACTACCTGCCCGGTCGATCCTATGAACCCTGGGTCGTATTTGCATCTCGTTACTACCGGCGGGCATACGTGGATGCCCTGGGCCAATTGATTGAACTCCTGAGGAGACCGGCCAGGTACGCCGAGATCGTGGAGGTCTGCGAGGATGCGCTCTCCATGGGGGATTTCCTGGATGCAGAACATATCCACTATCGCTTCATGGAGGCCCTGGCGAAGCAGGGCAGGGCCGTTGACGCCCTGGATCATTACGAGATGGTATCGAAACGGCTGGGCGCAGCCTACGGAAGACAGCCCTCCGGGCTGATGCAAAGCCTGAACATGGTGATCCGGGGCCAGCGGGAGGAGCTTCAGGCTCAGCCGGTGGATCTCCAGCTGAGTACCATCCGTCAGCTGCTGGTGGGAGTTGACGATACCGAGGGCGCATACCTGTGCGAGCGGGACGCCTTTCGGAATATCCTTTGCCTGAACAACCGCCAGCGAAACGAACATGCCGCGCAACAGTCCTTTTTGGGTCTGCTCACCGTCGCCCGTTCGAACGGACAGCGCCCGGATGAGACGACTCTCACCCGGGCCATGAACGCCCTGAGGACAGTGCTCATCGCCAACCTGCGGCAGGGGGACATCATTTCCCAGTGGAACGAGACCCAGTACCTGGTCCTGCTCTCGCACTGCGAGGAAAACGCTCCCCTGAGATGCCAGGGCAGGATCGAGAAGGCCTTTCGCAGGATCTTTGACGGCAAAGACATTGTCGTTGTGTGCCAGTTCGAGGCACTGGAGTGAGGAAGACTCCGGTCTGACCTCGGATATCAAAGATCCTTGTTTTCGCTTGCCCTTTTATTTCCGGTGCGCATGAGGCAAAAACGGGGCCGATTGAGCCACGTGTATGTGGCACCGTCGCGGAGCGAGAGGCCCTGGCCAGGTTCGATGTCTTGAAGACGCCTTAATGGGCGATCCGGAGCTTGCCCGTAAGCCGCGGTGCGCATCAGGCAGATTCACAGGTGGCATCGAGGATCCATTGACAGACCCCTTTCGGATGCTCTCATCCCTGACCCCTGGCTAGACACGACCTCCCTCAGAATGGCCCACTGAAAGCCGAATGACTTATGCCAGGGCGTTCAGGACAGCCGTCCAGGGGACCAGGGATGGATCTAAGGGATTTGGAGTGTTCTGTGAGTGTCCTGTGAGTCGTATGTGCCAAACTGAATGGGGTTCCCTGGAGGAATCTATGCCTGCCACGCAGATTTCGCCCTTCTTAGTCTTCACACTCTGCGCAGGCTTCGAGAGGCCATCTCAACGTTGAGACACCTGGTCGACTCTTAGCCGCCCTCAACCGGTCCTTTATCTACGATACGCATCACGTTGGCGATGGACATGTTCATTAGTTGTTGGCAGGGCCGAGCACTCCATGTGCGCCTTGTTTCCGAGTACGGGGCAGAGTGCCCACCGGGTCACCCGGTGGATCGGCTGTCCTTTTAGACTCGTCCCGCCCATTGATTCACGGCATCTCGTTCACGGAAGGACAAACCTGTCGTCCATTACTGGATTCGTGAGCAAAGGAGTTGATAGACGTCTTGAAGAAGACACTTTCTCTTATCCTGATTATGGCCATGCTCTTATCCCTGCTGCCGACACTCATCCAGCCAGCGCATGCGGCTGGTGACGACATCGGCACCATGAACGCCCTACAGGCCCTGGGTATCGACACATCCGCCATGCCGGAGGGTTATGATCCGGACAGTACCGACAATCCCTATGGACGCGAGACCGTGACGATCAACCCCGTCTACGAGCTGTATGACTCGCATTTCGAGACCCATCCAGACACGGGGGATCACTACCAGATACAGAGACTGCTCGGCCATGATGAGCCCCTCGGCCAGCCGATGTGGTGGTTCTACAGTAGTGCCCCAGGCTACATCAACTCGGACATTCCCTTTGAACCCCTGGTTGCCACGGCATCGGCCTCCGGGAACTTCGTAGGTGAGGGCGAGGACGGGTGGGCCGTGGCAAAGACGCCCCACGTGGTCACGGTGGGCGCTGGCGACGGGTCGTCCGGGGGAGGTCTCTACCTCTTTTTCTCCAGTGCCGTGCCCCTGGATCGGAAGACGGGTAGCCTGAAGACGCTGATCGCACCGGTGGCGAACCCCGGCGGTGACGATCCGGTCATCGGAAATCCGGACGATCCTTCCTATGAGACCAACCCGATCTTCCTGCAGAACTACCTGCGGATTGCCACGGGTGACTTCACCAACGACGGCATCGACGAGATCGCCGTCTACGTTCCAGAGCGAGGACGGCCCCGGGTGGAGATCTACCAGCTTGCCCTGGCGAGCCATGACTCCGATGATGCTTACCTCGACCCATCTAAATGGCACATGGTGTGGTCGTACTACCTGGAGTGCGATCATGTGCCGAACATGGTCTCCCTGACGGCGGGCGACCTCAACCGCAACGGCACCGACGACCTGGCCGTGACCTGGGGCTACTACCGTGGCCCAGACGACAACAGCGGCGCCAGTCGGGCCGTCGTACTGTACGGTAGCAATACCCACATGTTCCATGAGAAGAGGGACATTGAGCTTCTTCACGGGGAAGAACCGATCGTCCGTGCTGCCTTTGGCCACGGGGACATCCAGGGTGACAACATGCCCGAACTGATCCTCGGCGGGCAGCTTCACGCGGATATCGCCGACGGCAACCTGTATTCGCGTTTTGCGGCCGTCTACGTTTACGATGGCCATCGCGATCAATTCGTTCAGGCCACCGCCAGGAACTTCGATCTCTTCGAGATGGACGAGGAGGGCGAGTTTGTTCATCCGGCCATGGGCATGGATCGTCCCCTGGGCGAGTTGTCTGGCAGGTACCATTTCC
>SKXF01000161.1 GCA_007128555.1 Clostridia bacterium
CTGTCATCTGACTTACACCGAATCCGGGATCTCCATCAGCCAGGGCCAGTGCCTGGCCGATGCTGCCCTGCGCGGGGTGGAGCGGATGAGGATCTGGCTTGAGAGTGGGATCACCACCGTTCGTGATGCGGGTTCTCACGGCATGGCACCCTATCGGCTGAAGGAATGGGTCCGCAACAACCGGCTTCCTGGTCCGCGCATTTTTCCTGCTGGCTGCCTGATCACGGGAACGGGGGGGCACGGTGCTGAGAATCTTGATCATGCGTCCCCCATGCTGGGGATCGTCCGCGAGGCATCGGGTCCGGAGGACTGGAGAAATGCTGCTCGCGAGCAGTTCAAGAGAGGTGCGGACATTATCAAGATTGCAAGCCACTTCAGCCGTGAAGAGGTTGCCGCTGTGGTCGATGAGGCCCACAGCCTGGGGCTGAAGGTGATGTGTGATGCCGAGACTCAGTATATCGAGTGGGCTGTTGAAGCCGGGGTGGATAGCATAGAGCACCCCTTGCCTCGTACCGATGACGTCATCCAGCTGATGGCAGAGAGAGGCGTTGCAGCGGTTCCCACAGCCGTCGCTTACGTCATCGTTTTCGATCGCCTTGGCGGATATTTTGGGTCAACTTCAAGGCGATTCACCTTCTCCAAGGACGACAATGTTCGGATGATCCGGAGAATGAAAGATGCTGGGGTGAAGGTCGGGATCGGCACCGATGTGATCTACGATGACTATCGGATGTTTCCATCTCCGTACATTGTTGAGTTGAAACTGTTCACCGATGCCGGTTACTCCATCTAGGGGGCTCTGACAATAGCAACGGCCACCAGTGCCGAGATTCTAGGCATGGATCATCTGCTGGGAACCCTTGAGTGCGGCAAACTGGCCGACATTCTCGTCGTTGATGGTGAACCTGATCGCGACCTGGATGATCTTTCGAGGGTAGATATGGTCATTCGCGACGGACGCGTGCTCATCGAGGGTGGCCGGGTGATGACCCCCAGGCATGTGCCTGTTCCCATGCCCGATCCCGACGCGCGAGAGGGGAACAGGACGTTCTGGGGATAGCGACGAAAGCCAGCGGCCCGCCCATCGAGACGGTTGGAGCTGTATGCCCCATCGTCGCTGTGGCTCGTTCCGGTCCTTTCCTGGTAGCTGACTCGTCCGATGAGTGGTGTTGAGATCATGAACCTATGAGAGGCCTCGCATCAAGGTGGCGGGGCCTCTTCTCGTTGAGTTCCGTGTGTCGGGTTCGCTACATGCAATGGGTGAACGGTCTCCGGTGTTCGACACAGGAAATGGATCATGCCGCGGAGCTCTGCTCGCCTGCGTCGGCTGCTCAGAGGGCCGAGGTGATGCCTCAGGTCAGTGTCGCCGAAGCACCTGCCGGACGGAACACGGGCTCTGGATCGCAGCTTACCACGCCTCCAATGTACTGGGGATCCCGATGGTCCTTGATCATATCGCGGAGCCGGGCAAAGGCGTGCTCCGGTACATGTGACGCCCACGGTAGCGCGATGCCTGGCGAGCGGGTCACAGCGGGACATCAAGGCATTACCAGGTACGAGGGGGCCACCGTTCATAGGCCGCACCGCCTGGGTGACATCGACGGGGCCAGACCGGGTCCTTCCTCATTACGCTCAGTTTGAGTACAGGCAGAGGAATTCTTCTTCCTGGTTGATGACGAGTACAGAACATGCCAGGGTCGGTTTGGCTTGCGCCTTCTGGCGGTCACGAGTATGCTGGATATCGGGTGCTTCACATCAACCTGGTGTTTCAACGAGACAGCGACATCGATGCTCCGCAGGTGCCCTCAAGGATGGAGGCCGATTCAGACCATGCCAGCAGGTAAGGCACGGGACCCGTCTTGGCGATGACATGGAGAACATCTGCCAGGGGATCCTGCCTTGCACGGTCAGGAATCAGCACGTCAATCCTCCATCTCCAGAACCTCAGACATCTGAACTCATACGAATTGGTTGTCAGGTGAGGCAGGAGTCTGATGTCTGATGGCGAACACTATAGAGCGAACACCATATGAAACAAGATGTCACTATTGGGACTCCGGGCCGGAGGCAGCGAAATGACACAGGCGACTGATGTGAAGACCGGACTGGATAAAGATGAAATGACGTCAGAAGAGGTGACCGTGAGTCTCCGAAGGGCTGTTTCGTTCCGGAGACGGATGAACCACAAGCTGACCTAGGTTGATTGGGAAGGCCGGAAGAGGAGCTGTTTTATGCGAACCTATATTGTCAAACGACTTCTCCTTGCTATACCTACCCTGTTCGGCGTGGCTACCCTGGTTTTCTTTGCGCTTCACCTTGCGCCGGGTGATCCCGTGGACCTTTTTGTGCCCCATGATATCACCGGAGATGTCCAGCAGGAGGTCATCGACAGCATCAGGGAAATGTACGGTTTTGATCGTCCATTGTACGAGCAATATGCCGTGTTCATTTCCAAGATGGCTCGACTCGATTTTGGACGTTCCATCAGGCAGCGTACACGGGTGATCGACGACCTGGCCCGGCGCATCCCCAATACGCTGCAGATTGGAATGACCGCACTGGTGGTGTCGGCTTCGATCGGCATAACCGCCGGTATTGTCTCTGCTGTCAGGCAGGGACAGCGAATAGACAATATGGTCATGTTTGGCGCCCTCTTCGGAGTTTCTATGCCCAGCTTCTGGTTCGGGATGATGCTTATGATCCTGTTCGGCTTATTCTGGCCGATACTGCCGATCTCGGGATTCGGTGGCTCGCCCTTTACGTGGGAAGGGCTCCGGTACATGATCCTGCCCGTGATAACCCTTGGGTTGAACGGTGCTGGTAGCCTCGCCAGGTATACCCGGTCAAGCATGCTTGATGTCATAAACCATGATTACATGAGAACGGCCCGGGCCAAGGGCCTCTCACAGCGAGTCACGACTTACAAACATGCCCTGCGAAATGCGCTCATACCCGTGGTGACTGTCCTGGGCCTTCAATTCGGGTTCATCTTCGGCGGCACCGTGGTAATCGAGACGGTCTTTTCCTGGCCAGGGGTAGGCCGCTATCTGATCAGCGGCATCAGTGGCCGTGACTTCCCGGTTGTGCAGGCCACCGTTTTCGTGATGGCGATGGGCTTTGTTTTGGCCAATCTGCTTACCGACATAGCCTATGCCTACATCGATCCGAGGATTCGCTATGATGACTAGGGGTTGGAGGATGAGATCATGATGGGGATCTTTATACGGTTTCTGACCATACTGGGAGGCGATGATTCCTCGGGCAAGAGGACCGTACGTTACCTCTTCTTCAGGGAGCTTCGCGCAAATCGGCTTGCGGCATCAGGCATGCTTTTTATGATGGTGCTGTCAGTGCTGCTCCTCCTGGCCCCGTATCTGACGAGCTATGCTACCTATGAGCAGAACCTGTTGAGGCGCCTGGAGCCGCCGTCACGAGACCACCTGTTCGGAACCGACGAATCGGGGCGTGATATCCTCACTCGCATGCTCTTTGGAGGACGTATCTCGCTGCTGATCGGGCTCGTCGGAACCGCAGGGGGGCTGCTGGCTGGAGCCATCCTGGGGCTGACTTCGGGTCTGGCTGGCGGTAGGACGGACTTGTTTATCATGCGACTGGTGGATGTCATGTACGCCTTTCCTGGCGTGCTACTGGCCATACTCATCGTGAGCATTCTCGGTCCGAGCCTTTCC
>SKXF01000109.1 GCA_007128555.1 Clostridia bacterium
ACAGGATATGACACACCTGTCATATTGTCAAGGGAACTCCCATGGAACCTCTGGCCTGGGGGAGCCGTCGACATGAGGCAGAGGCCAACTCCGTCCGGGTCGAAAACGGGTGGCCTTTGCGCTGTTTGCAGCATCCGCCCATCTCCTGGAATAAGACCCCTGCCCATTCGAATGGAGCCCGACCACCGATCCGATGCGTTCGCCCATCTGTCAGTGGGTGCCTGGTGGTATCCAGAAAACGATGAGCTGTCCCCCGAGATGCTCCAGAGCAAGCTAAAGCTCCAGGTCACTGCGCTGCACAATTTTCCACCAACAACTGAGCTGGCCTTGGGATGGGCAGACCTGCACCAGGGTTTTGTGGGCAGCGAAGCATAGCGGTCTCTCGTGCAGGAACCTCCTGCAGGTCCCATTGCATTCTTAGCATCTCTGGAATCCTGCGCATCGATGAGCACCTCCCTCTTCTGTTCGTTCATCGCTTGGGCCGACCCGACCGGATTAGCGCAGAAGGCCTGCAGCGGTTCATCAAGAGGATGGCAACGAAGGATCCTCTCAGGCTCAGGTGCCTTCACCTGTCAGGATTCCTTCTGTCGGATCCACGGGGGGCTCCCCACAGTAATCACAGCTTGTTGCGGAGATTCTCCGCATGTTAGCATGACTGTTGTGATGGTATCAGCATTGCGGACTGGACTATACGTGCAGCCGGAGCCTGGCCATAACGTCCGAGGGCCCGTAGTCGTCAGCAAAGCTCCCTGGACCTCCCTGATATTGGCCCATCACAGCAGGCTGAAACAACACCTGGATGGTTGTACACACGCAGGGCATAACGAGGATCGGCCATGTCTTGGTGGCACACCTCTCTAGAACCGTTCAAATGCCCAGGAGGCCGGAATTGAAAGACACGAGGAACTTCATCGTACTGTCCGCAATCGCCATCAACTTCGCACTGACCATGACGATGGTGGTGCCCATGTTGCCCCTTTACGCCAGTTCTTTGGGCGCTACCACGTTCGGGGTCGGACTCCTGGTCGCTGCGACACCGCTATGTGCGATATTCTTTGAGATCCCCATAGGGGCGTCCGCTTCTCACATCGGTCTGACCCGTCTCATGAAATGGGCATTTCTAACGGGCGCCGCTTCGGGCATTCTCTTTGCCGTCGCCTCGACACCCCTCATGCTCATCGTGCCCCAGGTAATATTTGGACTGACACTCGGCCTGTTTTTTCCACAACTTATCAGCTACTACTACCGTATTTCGACACGTGCTGATCGGCAGGCGATGCAGGGTTATAACACGGCCTTCCAGGGAGTGGGGTTCATGGCAGGCCCCATGGTGGCGGGAGTCATTGGGCATTACCAGGGACTGCAATGGGTGTTCATCTGGTACACGATCCTGTCACTTTGCGGATACCTGCTGTGTCAGCACCTTCGGCCGTTGGATCGGACCGAACCAACAGAGGTAGGGCCCTTCTACAAGGTGGCCCACGCCTCCTTTCGACAGGCGCTGTCCCTCATCAGGACGGAGAAGGGACTAAGAACATCGATTGTCTTCGTCGCGTTGATGGTGACACTGTGGCAGGGTCTGGGCAACACGATTTTCCCTCTATACATCGAGGATCGCTACGCTCAGATCGCCATGATGGTGGGAACCCTGATTGCTGTCCGCGAGTTCGGATCCATCATCTTCAGGGTCCTGTTCGGCCGTATCTGCCGCTTCATATCTCTACCCGGTGTGCTTTCAATCTCCATCGCTATTATGGCCATTGGAAATCTCATCATACCACTAGCCCATGAGCCACTGGCCATTGCGGTTGCATGCCTGGTTGTGGGTCTGGGTTCGGGCGCATTGGCTCCCGGAATCAACCTCATGGCCCTCGATGCGGTATCGAAAACGCAGGGCTCCCTTGGCATGGCCATCTGCAGCACATTTAGCCGGATCGGCCTGCTGATCACCGCACCCCTTCTGGGTGGTATGGCCGAAACGTACGGATTCGGATCCACGTTCACAGTGACCTCTCTCCTGTGCATCGCTATCGTGGCCCTTTTTGTGCTCTGGGATAGGTTCTCATGGTCTCCATCGTGAGGCGGGTTATCCCTTGGTACCCCAGGACGCATCTCGGAACGACACAACGGACACAAAGTATACGTGGCCGGCTTACTGTGGAATCACCGGTAGAATTGGATTGGAACCGGTGGTCGATCCATGTTCGGCAGTTGTAGGACCACGGGCCGTGGCATTGGGAAGGATATCACCAGGCCGTGAAACGCCTTCATTCGGGCATCCGGATGGACCTCTCATCGACGCCTCCCCACAATCCACCTGGGCCCTCACCTTGAACGCTGAACCCAGTGCCGCACGGTCCGATCAGAACCCTCCGCTAGCATGTGATGGCAACTCGCAGCGGGGGCGGGGTTCCTCCTGGTTTCGTGATCACGGACAGATGAGTGGGGGCTGCTGAATGAGCAGCCCCATGGACTACCGGAAATGTGCCACGGGGAACGTAGTCTCTGCGGTTGATCCACCGATGAAGGTGATCAGGGTCTGCACAAAGGCGGGGGCCTCTGCACTCTCAAGGAGGCCATGCCATTGTTCTGCGCTGGGCGACTCAAGTTGAAGGCGGCTGATCTCCCGATCGTTGTCATCGAAAAGGACGACCTCGACAGAAGCCGTCTCGAAAACCTCAAAGGCAGCATGCCTGTGAACGAGGTCCACCTTAAGATGATAGGTTTCGGGTGTTTCGTCTGCAGCGACGTTTAAATAGTAAATGCCCATGATCCTGGACAGATCTACGGTTTCCTCCTCGCCACTTCTTTGTTGATCCCCGTCCCGGGCGGTGACGAAATAGCGCAATATGGGCCCCTGGCTTTCACTTTGCCCCTCATGGGAAATCCCGCTGGAGGTGCTACTCGTGAACTGCATGAAAATGGGAGGATTGCTCCCTGCGAGGGATACTTCGAACTCGGCATAGTAGGTGAGGCTGGAAATCTCCTCGACCACGGCCTGCTCCCACGTACCGTCGACCAGCTGGTAGTTCAACCCCACTTCAGCATCCGCGGACAACTCGTTGAATTTCCATGTCAAAGCTACCTCCACAACGTCGCCAGCCTCGTTGATTCCGACTACTTCAAACCTGGGTTGGGCGTACCAGGCAGCAGCCTCTTCCATCCGCTCCAACTCCCACTGCAAGTGTGTGATTTTCTCGTTCAGGTGATGGAACTGGTTGTCGAGGACCTGGGACAGCTGCTCCACGTCCTCGTGAACCTGGATAACCTGGTAGACCAGGATCAAGACAAAGATACTGATCAAGGCCAGGACTCCGTGTAACCAGGGATGTCTCACGTTACCACTCCTAAGGCATGGGATTGCATCTTGCGTGTACCACCAAGCATAGACGCACACGACCGGCAGAAGTTCCACCCTCGCACAGGATCCCCGTGTCGAAAGACAACAGAAACGACCGGAGAGGTCCCCGGGCGCTCTGCGTCACCCCAAGCAGCATGACAGCAGTAGACTGTCACACCGACAGGGTACTTTGAGCCCTGTATCTATCGGGTCACGTAATCCGGCAGCAGCATGGGCGAGGTTCTCTCCCCCAGGCCCTTTTCCGCCAGATCGTCATTGAAGCGCCTGACATGAGCAACACTCAGCTTACCGGTTTCGATGCCACCCACCCGGGCGGTTGCCCC
>SKXF01000101.1 GCA_007128555.1 Clostridia bacterium
GCCCTCGACCTCTTCCTCTGCTTCTACAACTGCCACCGCCCCCACTGGGGCATCGGCAGGAAGACGCCCCAGCTCCGCCTCACCGAGCTCGTGAACAACGTCCCTGGTTGCTACAGCTAGCCCCCCCCGGGCCCCATGGCCGTGTGTGGCTGGATGGAGGAACCGTTCGATCCGAGGCTCCGGCCTCCGACACACCGCCACCTCCCACCGGTTCGGTTCGGGGCAAGGCACCCAACCCGCCACCGTCCGGGCCCTGGCGATCGCCAAGCCCCCGGGGGATCGTAGTCGAAACCGGCCGGGCCTCGGACGTTCGGTGCTCCCCGCGCATCCCTGACATGGCGGTCGATCCGCACGAAGGTCCCCGGGAAAGCCCCACCGATAATGTTGGACAAGGTGAGATGTTCGGAGTAACTTGACAATAGGATTTTGACCGTCGAGGAAGGATGTTGACCGCCGGGTCGGGTGGGCTTGCATGGTTTGACTTCGACCTGGGAACGGTCATGCGGTCTGAAATGGCAAGGGGGATGGGGGCCCTCAACTGTATGCGTCGAACTGTCACGTGGTCGGCATCCCCATTTGCTGCGTGCCTTGCCGTTGCTTTGGTGATGCCTGCACACCTGGTGATGGCTTCAGGCTTGGACGCGCAGGACGGGCGTTCCATCGGTGGAGTCGTTCGAGATGAATCGAGCGGCTTACCCGTTGAGGGAGCGACCGTTTCCCTTCACGGGCGTGGTGTAGAGGTTGTGACCGCGGCCGATGGACTCTTCTATTTCCCGGACCTTCCTTCGGGCTCCGTGACGCTCAGGGTCATGAAGCCGGAATATATCACTATCGTCGACGATGTGTACACGGAAGATTCCGGACTACTGGCGTTTGAGGTGCTTCTCCCTCGAGTCGACGTTGTGCTCCAGGATCTCTTCGTACAGGGAGAGCCATCGAGCAGGCGACCAAGTAACGATGAGGTCCAGAGCGACGGACGCTTCCGCACGGCTCTCGACTTCCTGGCCCACAACGTTCCCGGGGTGACTGTTCACAGGGATGGCCGCCTGGGACAGGGCGCTGCAATCCGCGTCCGGGGTGTCGGCACCTTCCAGGGTCGCCGGGATCCGGTTATCTACATCGATGGAGTCAAGGTTGACGCTGACCCTCGGCCCACCCCGAGTTCGGGGACGGCCCTGGACGTGTTACAGATGATCCCGGCAGATCAGGTTCTGCGAGTCCGGGTACTGCGCGGGGCTTCCGCCACGGTCCAGTACCCCGAGGGAGCAAGCGGCGTAATCCTCATCGAGACGGTCAGGGGGGGCGAGGCGCCCAGAAATCCTTAGCGTGCGGGATCGTGCGGGTTAAGGGCTCCTGGTCCGAACGTGCTTTCTGGACGACTCTCCTTGCCCGCCTGTCGGAACGCGGCGAACCTACCAGCGGCCGGTTCTCGGAACCCGGATCGCTGACCGGGTAGTGACCTGAAGATGTAAACCACCGCTCGGTGCCCTACGCCGCAGGGACTTCGGTACGCCGTAGGGACTTTGGCCGAGAAGTGTCCACAGCGACGCAAGGTGGCGGGACGGCGCGACCTCACCACATTCCCGCTTCGCTTCATCCCCTCGGCCCCTTCTGCAGGTGGCATGGCCCCGATCCGGCTGTGGCACAGCGCCAGGGGCCCGCTACGTAGGCGGCCCGCCGCAGGCATCGCGGGAGCTACGTCGAGGCGGGCCCCTGCCGCCCTTACCTGAAGGGGCATGGGCCTATGGCCGATAAGGGTTGCGGCCCTGGATCTTCGTTGGGCCGCTTCACCCAAGTGCGTGGGGAGGAAGAGGGAAACGAAGTGCTCACTCCTCCGCTGAACCGGGGGACTTCACCCCCCTTACACCCCCCCTCATTCCACGCCCTCCGTCAGCGGCAATCCAGACCTCTTGAGGACCCCCATGCATGCAGACACGTCGGGGCTTGAGACGTTGAGGATTACCATTTGTGCGAGAATCTCTGCGCATTGGACGGGATTGGGCCTGTGGCCCCCAGCAGAGGACCTCACTTGGGTGGTGTCGCACTCGAACCTTCCTACCGATCCGTAGGCCATGCCCCCTGTCCTACCCAGATGTAGGCGCGAGACCTTCGGGCAAGTCCTCTGACATGCCTACTCCCATGCAGTGTCGAGACTCATCGGCTATAGAATCCACGATGGCACGAAAGTGGCAAAGAAAGCCCACGTTACGGCGGTTTGACACGCCCCGCAGGGCCGTCGTGATCGACCTCACGCGCCCGGGAAATGGACGTGGCCCAGGAGAACCGGGAGCCAGGGCCAGGGCCCGACTTGGAGAGAGATATGATGCTTCGTAGAAGGACCGCTATTCGGAGGAAGCCCGCTCACGTTGGAGTCGATCCCTCACGATCCCGGAAGGCGACTCGCACGGCACCCATATGGGGCATCGCCGTCCTGCTCCTTGTGGGCAATGGGTGCGAAGAATCCGAGTTCCCACGTGACACAGCAGCAACCCGGGGCCCGCTCGACACAGCCGACCACATGGTCATGTCCCGGCCGGAGAATCTCACATGGGGCGACTTCCCCATTGACCGGGAACCTGTCTTGCGAATGCGTTCCGGCGAGACGGTGACCGTTCAGACCTTGAGCCACGCCGGGGCTACCCAGGATGAGGAGCCCATCAGTTATCTGGGCTCGATGGGCGTACCGCCAGAAGAGGTCCTCCAGGACTTGGTCGACTTCTGGGCATCCCGGGGGGAGCGACCGAGGGAAGGGAGAAGCGGTCATGTGATCACCGGCCCCATCTACGTCGAAGGCGCCGAACCTGGAGATGTCTTGGAAGTGGAGGTCCTGGCCCTGGAGACCCGGGCCCCCTGGGGTATCAACAATACCAACCCCACAGGAGGAGTGTTCTCTCCCGAATATCCCGGCTTTCGGGAGGGTGATGTCCCCCTGGACATCGTTCCGGGCACCCGGCACCTGATCCGCACCGATCGAGTGGATGGCCAGGAGGTCGCACTGTTCGCACCCGATGTCCGGATTCCCCTGCAACCCTTCATGGGGATCATGGCGGTCGCGCCTGAGTTCCCGGTGGTGGGTCAGCCGGGTGTGACGCTCCCGGGGATCCAAGGCTCACGCCCTCCCGGACCCTTCGGAGGCAATCTGGACGTCAAGGATCTGACCGTCGGAAGCACACTGTTCCTGCCGGTATTCCATCGCGGAGGACTCTTTTACCTGGGCGACCCGCACGGTGTTCAGGGGGATGGTGAAATCAGCGGGACAGCCCTGGAGCAGTCGCTGACGGGCGCCTTCCGCCTCTCGGTCCGGAAGGGCCGGAGCATCACCGGACCTCGCGCCGAAACCGATTCCCACTGGATCCTGATGGGGATTGACGTGGACCTGAATCGAGCGATGCGGAACGCATCCCTGGCGGTCGTCGAGTTCTTGGTCGAAGAACGAGGCTTCACGCCCGCCCAGGCCCTTTCTCTGGCCAGCCTGGCTGTGGACTTCAGGGTGAGCGAGGCCGTAGATCTAACCCAGGTCGTAAGCGGGTATATTCCCAAGGACATCTTTGTGATTGCCCCCTAGCTGTAGCAACCAGGGACGTTGTTCACGAGCTCGGTGAGGCGGAGCTGGGGCGTCTTCCTGCCGATGCCCCAGTGGGGGCGGTGGCAGTTGTAGAAGCAGAGGAAGAGGTCGAGGGC
>SKXF01000337.1 GCA_007128555.1 Clostridia bacterium
AAAGCCTCGAACTGCAAGCCCAGATCGGTGCCCTTGTCCATGTGAAAGCCTGCACGGGTGGGTGGTCGATGGGCACGAGGGCTTATCAAGCCGGTGTGTCTCTCCCCCGATGGTCGCCATACCCTCTCCGGGAGTTCCGACCATACCCTCAGACAATGAGAAGTGTCCATCGGTAACGACCTCGCACCCTGAAGGGACACGAGGGCATCGTAGGATCGTCTGCCTGGGTGTTGACCGCACCCGTGCTCTCTCGGAGAGCACGGCTACGCATGTCCGGACCTTCAGGTAGCCAAGGGCTTGGTCGACCCCTTGAAGCTCTTCTTCGCCTTCATTCTCTCAATATCAGGCGGTCCAGATAACCACATGCCCGTCTCCCCTCCCTTTGTGATCTCGGCCCTCAACATCCGTCTACGGCAGCCCCGCTGCGTGCCAGCGTTCTTTATCGATTCCCAGGACATCGAGGGCCCTGCGGAGCAGGTGCTCAGCTCGCCTATGCAAATCCCCACAGTCGCGCGGCGGTCCATCCGGGTCGTCGCTTTCACTCCACGCCCGGCAGAAACCGCCGCACAGGTAGCGAAGGGTGCAGGTGCGGCACCTGCGGTTGCTGTCCACGGTCACCCGGCGGTAAGCGTCGTTGCCTGCCAGGACCACCGGGAGGCCATCTTTGAGGGCGCTGCCCAGGTAATGCCGGGAGGTCATGATGGCATAACACGGGTAGCACGCACCGCCTGGGCCTACGTAGAGGTTCATACCCAGTCCGCAGGTGGCAGCAGGCTGCAGAGCATGGATCTGGCTGTCCCCATCGTCCAGGGAACTGTAAAAGGTAGGTTCTACCCCCAGGTCCACACCCCGTCCGAGGGGCAGCACCGGCTTGAAACGCACCGGCAGGTCAAGTTCTTCTCCCAGAATACGCACCGCATCACCCTCGGGCCCCGCCATCTGGATCGGGGTGAGCGTGGCGGCGACGGTGATCCGCGCCAGGGACAGAGATCCCCGGTCTGACCCCTCACCACCAGGCTGCCTCGACCTGAGTAGGAGGCGCAGGTTTGCCACCGTCTCGGCGTACGTGCCCGCACCGCGCTGCTCATCGTGGCTTTCCCGGTCGCCATCCACGCTGACCACGATCTCATCAGCACTTGCCAGGAGCCGTTCAGCCAGCACAGGCGTGAGGGGGCAGGCCAGGTTGGTGCGTAGGACGGTCTGCATGGAACCGTTCTGCTGACGCAGGGGGGCCAGGGCCTCCAGCAGCTCATCGCGCTTGGGATGGACGAGGGGTTCGCCCCCGGTAATAACCGCCTTGTTGAAGCCCGCCTCCCCTGCCTGTCGGACCAGGCGCACAACATCCTCAACGTCCATCGAGACCGCATCCCCCGGCACGCGCGAGGTAGCATAGCAGTGACTGCAGACCAGGTTGCACGCATCCGTGACGTGGATGTATGCGTTGACCAGAGCCTGGCGGGACTGGGTGTCGAGCCCACGCCGCAGGGACCGAAGGCTCCCCAGGGCAGCAGAGGGATCGGTGATCACCCCGGCCCGGTTCAACCGTTCCAGGGCAGCTTCTGGCGTACCGCAGACGGCCAGGGCCACGGCAGCTGCCGCCTGGCGTGCCTGGCGGGCTGAATCCTGGGGATGGGGACCACCGCGCATGATCTCGGTGAGCCTGCCCCTGCGCAGTAGGCCGTACTTCGTCGTTCCCTCAGTGGCCACAGCGGCCAGGTTCTCTTCAGAGAACACCTCGGCCAGTGCAATCCCGGTGATCCGGTCAAAGGTCTTCCGATAGGCTGGGCAGTGGGGATCGCGCAGATCGCCCTCCAGGTTGTCGTTGTCTCCGGTCAGAACACCGTAGGGGCAGCCCCCCCTGCAGTACTCGAAGTGGGGACAGTGACCACAGCTTTCCGCCATGCGCTCCTGCCGCTCCTCCAGGATGCGCCAGGCAATCGTTTCCTCGAGGTCCTCCCTGGTGGGGCAATCGTGAACACGGCCCAGTTTGAACATCTCTGTCCCTGCAAGACGCTGGCAGGGGTAAATCCACCCCTCGGGATCCACGGCCAGGTAATGTCCCAGGCAGTCACCGAAGGTGCATACGCCGCCCCTGCGGGCTGAGACGCTTCGGCTCATGGCATCCAGGGTGTTGATGCGGATCTGCGCAGGGTTTTCGAGATAGTGATCAAGCATGCGGACGAGCAGCTGACCATGCTCTGCAGGAGCGAGAGTAAACTCGCCACCTCGGCGACCCAGGGGTGCAAGGGCAGCGTGAATGCTGAAAGCCAGCCCCTCGCGGAGGAAGAAGTCAAAGACCTCGTCAGCCCGCCGTGCTGACTGGGCGGTGAAGGTCGAGATGCAGCCCGGAGACAGCCCGTGACAGCGAGCCAGGCGAATACCTGCCATGGTCCTTGAGAAATAGCCAGGGCCTCGCTGGGCGTCGTTGATCTTCTCGGGACCATCGAGGCTGGTACCCAGGGAGACCTCGTGTTCTGCGAACAGCTCGCACAATTCACCTGTGAGCAGCCATAGGTTGCTCTGCATACCAAAGCGAACCCGGCGCAGGGGAAGACCATCACGCAAGAGCGGCAGCGCCACCTGGTAGAAAGAGAGGCCGGGTACCAGCGGTTCTCCGCCGTGAAAGGTGATGTCCAGGGGATCCCTGTCCCAGGCCCGCTGCCAGTTGACGACGGCCTCCAGGGTTTGCAGTGACATGGTGACCCCGTCGCCGCGGTGAGGGCCGAAACAGTAGTGACATTCGGCCGGGCAGGCCAGGGAAGGGATGAGCATAAGGTGTTGCTGAGCCACAGAATCCCGCCTTTCGGAATCGCCAGCATTTCATTCGATCCGGAGAATGGCCCCGGCAGAACAGGCCGGACCAGGGAGGCCCTCCCTGTTGTTCAATCAAAGGAATCCCCACCGGCCTGTCCGGGAGAACAGGATCACCGTAGTTCCCCTGTCATAACGGAAAGTCCACACCGATGCCCTGGTCAACGTGGTACCTGAAATCGTCGTGACTGAAACATCCCCGCGTTCCTTCATCGTGATGCTTGCCGTAAGGTCCGTCTTTGTGGGGGCTCTGAATGACAGAACGCTTGCTGAGAAGGCATTTCTTCAACGGCTCATCCAATAACCCCTCGCTATACATCCTGGCCAGCCCCTCGGCAGCACGCTCGCGCACACCCTTCTTCGCATCCCCAAGGGCATCAATAAGGGGTTCGACGGCCCGGACATCGCCCAGGTTGCCCAGCGCATCAGCTGCCGCTCGACGGTTCCTCGGCTCATCATCTTTGAGGGCAGCGATGAGGGGCTCCACCGCTCGAGAATCACCGATCCGGCCCAGGGCTTCAGCAGCATCCTGGCACATGTATGTGTCTCTGAGAGCGCCGATGAGGGGTCGCATCGCGCGAGGGTCACCGATCTGTCCCAGGGCCCTGGCAGCATCAGGGATGCCCTGGTTCATGACGACGATGAGGGGCTCCACTGCGCGAGGGTCCCCGATCTGACCCAGAGCTTTAACAGACTTGTGTCTAACCCAGTACGGAGTATCAGCCTCAAGAGCAGCAGTAAGATGGCCCACCGAGCGAAGGTCCCCGATCTTCGCCAGGGCTTCAGCGGCCGAGCCGCGCACACCATCTGCGGCACTCTCATCGTCAAGGGCGGCGATGAGGGGTTCGACCAGGTG
>SKXF01000327.1 GCA_007128555.1 Clostridia bacterium
ATGCACGAGTACCGGCGGAGGCTTTGAGAGGGGAGCGGGGGGTTCTGCTGGGCAGCGTGCGCATCATAGCCTGCCGAGTAGCATCCACCAGCCGATCTGAAAGGCCACCACCAGGAGGGTCACCAGGGTCTGGGCGGGGAAGAATCGGAGGGTCTCCCGCTCGGTGAAGTGACCGATCTTTCCCACTCCCACCAGGATCATGAGGTTGTGAAAGGGCAGGGCGATTCCCATGACGGCGGTGGTGTAGATGATGAGGGCCGGCGCGAAGGACGGAATCCCGAACCGGGCGGCAAGGGCCACCAGGGGTGGGACCAGGATCGAAAGCGCTGCCAGCACGCTGCCTACGAAGAGGTGGAGTATGTAGCCTGCTGCAGCCACGAAGCCCAGGATGACCGGAGCGACGGAGGGCAGGGAGGCCGGGACCAGGCGGGTCATGATCCATTCCGAGAGGCCGGTTACCTCTCCAGCGACCCCGATGGCCAGGGCTCCCGTGGCAAAGATCAGGGTGGACCAGTCCACGCCGCTGGCCAAATCGTCTTCATCGAGGATGTCTCCTGCGACGGGCACCGCCATGGCCAGGGCCGCTCCCAGGGCAACCCAGGCGGGGTGGACCTGGTGCACGGAATCGGTGGTCCATAGAAGGAGGGCGGCTCCGACCCAGAGCATGACCCGTTTCTCCTGGGATGACAGGGGACCGAGGTTCCTGATCCTGTGCGCCAGGTGTTCGGTGTCGACGCGTATCCTTGCGCCGGGAAACACGACCAGGTGAGCCAGCAGCATCAGGGCCGCGGCCAGCAGCGACGGCCCGGCCATCAGGGCGGCCCACTCCATCCAGGAGATCCCTCCAGCCAGGGAGGCGGTCACCGGGTTCAGGACGGCCTCGGCCGTCAGAAGCATCATCGAGGCGGGGACGGAGCCCATGAAGACGGCGAACCCGAGGCTGGCCTGGGTCCGGTCATCCACATCGGAATGATTGATGATTTGCTGCACCAGGGCCATGATCAGGAAGGCCCTGGGAAAGGGCAGGGGGATCAGGGGAGCCAGTACCAGGTTCAGGCCGTAGATGGCGATGATCAGGCTGCGGTACGAGCCGGCGACCCGGCTCACCAGGTTCAAAGAGATTCTTTCCGCAAGGCCCGAGCGGGTGACCCCCCGGGCGATGAGAAAGGCCCCGATCATCAGCCACGCCATGGGGCCGGACCAGAAGGCGAAACTCTCCCGGGGTCCGGTGATGCCGCTTGCCACGAGAAAGAGCAGGAGCAGAAGGGCCGTGTAGGCGGGGGGGATCACGCGAAAGGCCCACCAGGTCACGGTGAACAGGATCGCAATGAGGGCAGCCCTGCCGTCGGAGGTGAGGTCCGACGAGAGCGTTCCGAAATACACCACTAGCGAGAGGACGACCGAGACGGTGACCCCTGTTGACCTGTGGTTATGTAGGAGGCGGCTCACAGGTCGGTCCGTCCTTCAGCCTGGCTGATCCGTGCAAAAGATGGTGGATTCTGCGGGCCTTCCTGGTCGTCGGATTCCAGCTCCACCCTGCCGACAACCTGGTCCTGGCGGAGGGTCTCAGGGATGACGTTCCGATCCATCGGCCCATTTCTTCGCCTCGCCGATCGCACCAGGGGGCGGGAGGTCAGACCGTCTCTATGCCCCTTACCTGAAGGGGTGAGGGGGCAAGGGAACGTGATCCCGGTGTGTACACTTAGAGCGGAATCCAGGTGGCCGTGGATGTTCTCTGGTGAAGGCCTCTTCTCATCAAGGGCCATGAAGGGCTCGCAGGTGCCGGACATCATGGCCCGCGGGAGGCTCTGGTCCGTGCCGAACCCTGCAGCCTTTTCGGTGTGCCGTGCGAGCTGGGGGAGCTTGGCGTTACCGCGGATCTTCTCACGGAGGATCGCCATCATGGCCGGGGAGGGTTTGGTTCCGAAGACATCGGTGGCCCGTCCCGCTGCTGTGAAGACCAGTCGGCCTGTAGCCTGATCCAGGTCCAGGTATCCTTGCATTGGCTCTGTGTAGGGTATGAAGAAGTGCAGGGTTTCATCACAGGCGAATCGATCACGAAGATGGGCGTTCATGTTATAGCCATGATCCGTTTCCACGCGGCTCACTCCCGACTTGAACCATCCCAAGTTTACCTCACGGGCTCTGAACAGGCCACCGGGAAGGCGATGAGAATTCGATTGGGTATTTGCATCGTTGCCGTAATTGTGTATAATGCTGTCAGGAGGCGCATGGTGGGAACTGGATCTGTTGGGTTCCCTATCTTGCACTCCCAACATGATGCACGTGTTCCTTTAGTTGCTTGCTTCCTTGAAGTGCATGGACTATAATGGCATTTACTTGAAGAGGTAGCTGGAGGAGTGCATTATGTTCAGCAGGAGATGGGCACAGGTAGGTCTTCTTCTCATGATTGTCGGTGTTGCTGTGCTCGTCTGGCCGGCCTGCCAATATCTACTTTCTCATTTCAGACAGGTCAACCTCATGGCGGAGTTCGACGAGGCCATACCGGTTGTTACCAGTGAAGTACCCGATGAGCACGTTCAGGACAGGCAGCAAGACAGGGTAGCTCCCGCTGGTGACTACGAGGAAGAAGAGTTAGTTGATGAGGGTCCTTTCATCATCCTGATCCGTGAGCTGCAGTTGAGAGCTGCAGTAGCCGATGGGGTGACTGCAGAGGAACTCGCATCAGGGCCGGGGTTTTACACTCACAGCCCCAGACCGGGGCAGCCGGGTAATGTGGCGATTGCCGGTCATAGAAACTCTCACGGCGCATGGTTCAGGGATTTGAACAAGTTGGATAAGGGTGATACGATCATCCTTCGATCGCCAAGGGCGACTTACCTGTATTCGGTCGAATCTGTGTTTGTCGTTGAGCGTGATGCCTGGGAGGTGGTGTATCCCACGGATGAGCCCAAACTCACTCTGACCACGTGTCATCCCATCGGGAGCGTGGAGCAGAGGCTGGTCGTTCGGGCGAACTACGTGGGAATGGCGGAGACCCCGCTTGATTCACCTCAATAATTGAAGTTGTACATCGTATTGCAGGAGTTATGACGCGCGACATCTGCTGGTCACATGTGGGTCGCGCCGAGCTAGTGTGAAACCGACTGCATCGGCAGTCGGTTTTTTGGGTTTTGAAGAGCATCATGAGGATGATTGGTCTCAAGAATACGGGAGGTGTAGAGAGTGAAACGGAAGTTGTTTGGCCTGTCGATCCTTGTTTCGCTAGTTATGTTGTTTGGGTTAGTAGTGCCGGCATTGGCTGGTACGACTGATTCGTGGGAACAGCACAACGTAGAGTACCTTGGTAACCAATACGATGAAACAGAGGGGTACTGGTTATGGTCTTACAAGGTAACGTCCGGAGGACCGAATGCGATTAGTCACTGGACGCTCATAGGTTGCTTTGCGGACTATCTTGTACCAGGATCAGGCACGAACGATTGGGAATACGGATATGATGGCTCCACTCAAACTACGGGTTTGAAGTTTCTCGGGGGCTATGCTGATCACGAAGACCGAACAGTATCTTTTGGGCTGAGCGTCGAGATGGAGGAAGTAGAGGCATCTGCTGTGGTCAAGTTTGGGGCTATAGACAGAACCGCACCCATTACCGGACCAGCTTGTGCACCTCCGGACTTCGATCCAGAACCCGACATCGATC
>SKXF01000103.1 GCA_007128555.1 Clostridia bacterium
GGTAACAATGGAAAGGACATACTTAATAGATAGTCCCAACGACTCTATTATATGACCACCTGGGCACAAATTTGTGCAGAAGCATGTCGACAGCAAAAGTTTAATCTCATCGAAAAAGCAACGAGATGGAATGAATCGCGCACCAGACCCGGCTAAGACTGCCCTACACCCAGAAGTAGGGCTGAACAAAGGGCACTGTATCGAGTACAGTGTCAATATGATGATGGCACAACGGCAGATCGTCAGCTCAGTGACAGCAATCCAGCCATGCATCGAATCGAGCTGGCGGATCGATGGCGTGGCGAGTTCGGGTTTCGGGATGCGCGAGCAACGCAGTGGGTGTTTGAGGATGTTTGGCCACCCTGGAGGCGACGGGATATCTGGTCCCGCCAGCACCACGGGGAATGGGTTTTGCTTCCGCTACACTGCAGATTCGGGATCGAGACCGTTGGATGGCTGCGATGTAAGGATCCTCCGTGCCCAGTTGGACCGGACATGAGTTTGAGTCTTCCTGATCCGCCGTGAGCGTTGCAGAGCAACTCGGTCTACGGGTGGGCAGGGAAGGGTTTGCTGATCGGGGAAGACCGAGGGCACAAAGAATGCCGACCGATCATCTGCCTGCCAACAGATCGGTGGTGATTTGCCGCTGAAGAATGGAAAACTCGAAATATTCCAGCCGCTTTCTCTCGACGAAGTCGAACCGCTCATCATCATTGTGTGAACACAGAACCCGTCCCTGGGTGGCTGAAAAAATGAACCCCAAAGAGGCACCGTTGAGGGGATGGGCATCAACGGGCACCCCCAGCTGATGGCTCAATCTAACCCCGATGTCGAGCGACAGATCGAGCCTTCTTTCGGGAGGCACCTCCTCGAAAAAATAGAGGGCAATGTCGATGTCACCAAAGGGCAGTGAGGGCTGCAAAAAGGAGCCGTGTGCATAGGCAAAACGAACTTCAGGCATCCCGCGGAGATAATCCGCCGCCTCTTCGAGAACCCGCTCACGCTTTTCCAAGCTCATGTCTTGCTTTGCCCGTCCAATGCGTTCAGGTTGATCCCTCAATGATACCCCTCCCTCCGCACCAGAGTCTCTGGATGCACTCAAGGAACTGGATCACATCCCGAAGATCATGTCTCATTATGTCTAGCATGCGACGATCCTCAAACGACAGCATAACCATGCACGAGTAAGTTGCGAAATCCGGCCATTTTGCCCAACCGAACGGCCAACTCTTCGTCCAACACCCCGCCACGCGCCAAATTCAAAAAGGCATCGGCATAGCTGGCTGGGCTATCATTCAGTCCCCGGGCACATATGTGTCCCGCTATGCTAGTCATAGCCTCCACAAGAACGATGAATGTGTATCTCGCTGCGCGAATACTTTCCTCATCGTTGAGAAAGTCCTGATCTTCCCTTTCTGCATACTGCTCCAGAACATCCAGAGCACCCCTGACATCAGATACCTTTTCTCGCTTAAACGGCATATTGCCCGTATACCTGTCATTATAATACGTGATCGATGACCTGCTAACAATTATACCCTGCCAGCCCGTGTCAACCCTGAGGAAGATCAGGTCCGCCCATTATGTGTCCTCCTTCGCAGTACCCTCTCATGTGGGATTCTAACGTGACCCCGGGGAAACGAAAACTCAGGGCTTTGGTACCCTCTCCCTGATCTTTTGGGGCGAGGACATGAGCGTGGCCTGCCAGTCTGCTGTCGCAGGGCCCGCCAGGGTTATGCAGGCTCATGCCAACACAGAGCGTTGAACCCGCCCAGAACCTGCAGGAGGCGGCTTACCTGGTTGGCCAAAATGCGAGGCTACCTGAACAGGAAACATGACCACCTCCGGGTCATCCGTTGATGTGGTGCGCCTACATCTCCCTGCAGGGCCTGGGTGCAGGCTACATGTTGCGCCCTGGGGTAAGCTCGGGTGGTCCAGCCTTACTGATGGGCAAAGGGCAGGACGAGGAGATCGCAAAGAACCTCGAGGAGCCAGCATCATCGTAGCACCGCAGTAATTCCCAACACGCGCGGGACACCAGGCACGAATCCCAGCCAAGCAGCTGTCCTTGCCCGGCGACCTGGAACCGCTGCATTAAACGACCTCCCCGCACATGCGGGCAGAAACCAACCGTCTCCCAACAGGGAGGATTTTCTTCCGGGCTGTCGACGAACTCCCAGCCCGGTGTTACGATGCACCAGGCGAAAAAATCGCCTGGTCAGTCATCCCTCGGTGGAGCCTGCAGGGCTCCAGCCGCCCCCCAGGTCCCGGGCAAATCAAAGATCCCTTATACTGCGACGGCGCAGAAAGGCCGGGATGTCCAGTTCATCATCATCCGCCGTGAAGGGCTTCATGGTCAACTCATCGAATCCGCCATCGGAGGACCGCTTCCTGGCGCCAAATCCCGTGGCAATGACCGTCACGCGAAGCTCATCCTCGAACGCTTCATTGATCGCAGCACCGAAGATGATGTGGGCATCCTTCTCCGCCACCTCTCGGATCAGTTCGGCCGCCTCATTAACCTCCAGGAGACCGAGAGATGAATCACCGGTGATGTTCAGGAGCACTCCCTTGGCACCATCAATGGAAGCCTCGAGCAAGGGACTGGAGATCGCATTGCGAGCGGCCTCGGCTGCCCTGCTGTCACCAGAGGCCGTACCAATACCCATCAGGGCCGTGCCGGTCCCCATCATGATGGCCCGAACATCGGCAAAGTCCAGGTTGATCAGCCCGGGCACCGCGATGAGATCGGAAATCCCCTGGACGCCCTGTCGAAGGACGTCGTCGGCGATGCTAAAGGCATCGACGATGGACGTCTTCTTCTCAACGACCTTGAGGAGACGGTCATTGGGAATCGTGATGAGCGTATCGATCGACTCCTTCAGGACCTCGATCCCCTCCTCCGCCTGGCGCATTCTCCGGGCACCTTCGAACGTGAAGGGCTTTGTGACCACTCCGACGGTCAGTGCACCGATGGACCGGGCCACCTCTGCGATGATGGGGGAAGCCCCCGTTCCCGTTCCCCCACCCATGCCGGCGGTGATAAAAATCATGTCCGCCCCCTCGAGCAGTTCCTCCAGATCATCCCTGCTCTCCTCGGCCGCCTTGCGCCCGAGGGCGGGGTCTGCACCTGCCCCGAGTCCCCGGGTCATATTCCTACCTATCTGCAGTTTGTGATCAGATTTGTTGACAGACAGGGCCTGGGCATCGGTGTTAACTGCGATGAACTCCACACCCCGCACATTCGCCTCAATCATGCGGTTGACAGCGTTGTTGCCCCCACCACCCACACCGAGGACCTTAATCGTGGCAAAATCCGGATTATCAATATCTAGTTCAAGCACCTTGTTGCCCCCTTTTTGCTCAAGTACCGGGCAGGCGTGAAACCTTCCCGTCCCCCAACCCACACTCATTGAGACGGACGGATCACGGGCCTGTCCGGGACCCGCAGATCAACTGTGTAACTGGAATCAATGTCCTCCTCCAATATGTTAACCATAACCGAGGCGGCATGGCGAATCCCATCTGGCGCCAACGGCACCATCACCCGCACCCCTTCGGTTGTGTAAAGTACCATATGTCCTTCTTCTCGCACAATCTCGGAAATCCTGTGTCGCAGGTCACCCAAAAGTTCGGCACATTTCAACA
>SKXF01000113.1 GCA_007128555.1 Clostridia bacterium
GAACAAAGCCGCTGGGCGTTCTTTCTGCTCATGCCCCGGCGGCGTCCGAGTACCTTGATGACTTCATTGTTGAGCCCCCTGTACCAACTTGTACACTCCTGGGCGGTCTTGCGTGCTTGTTTGCGTTGTAGAGCCTGCACTTCGCTGTAGCAATGATGCAGTGAAGCGCATTGAAAGCAGCTTACCAGAATCTGTTTGCCCATAGTAACCTCCAGCTTTTTACGGTTCATTGTTACTATCGCCAATACGTGGTAGAAAGGTTACTTGAAATCTCTGATGGAGAATTCATAATTTGGCAAATGGGCCACTGCCATGGCCCTGTCGCCATATGTTAAAATAAGCTTATGAATACGAAAAACAAACGCAGACCCTATCATATTTTGGTGGTGGAAGACGAAGAGGATATTGTTAAGCTCCTCGCTTTTCACCTCGAAAAGGAAGGCTACCGGGTGCATAGCTCCTCGAATGGCATCGAGGCACTGCAGTATGCTCTGGATGAGCTTCCCGATCTCATCATTCTGGACATCATGCTGCCTGAGATGGATGGGCTCGAAGTCTGTCGGCGTTTGCGCAGCAACTCCAAGACCCAAGCGACGCCCGTCATGATTCTCTCGGCGCGCAGAGAAGAACTGGATAAGGTACTTGGCCTGGAACTGGGCGCCGACGACTACATGGTCAAGCCGTTTAGTGTTAGGGAATTGGTGGCCCGCGTCCGTGCTATGCTCAGGCGTTTGGATCCCAGCATTTTGTCGGAGGAAAGTACAAGTGATGCAGAGGCGGTGCTTGCTTTGGGTGAGATCGTCCTCTATCCGGAGAGGCATCAAGTGCTGGTACGGGGTGAGGTTCGCGAACTTACTCATAAGGAGTTTTCCTTGTTACACCTCTTGATGGCCAATGCCGGCAAGGTATTGACCCGGGATGTGTTACTGGAACGGGTTTGGGGCTATGAAACTGAGATCGATACTCGAACCGTGGATGTACATGTTCGCTACTTGCGCATGAAGGTGGAAGAGGAGCCTGCCCATCCTCGTTACATAGAGACCATACGAGGTGTGGGTTATCGCTTTGCCCGTACCCCGAGAGCCTAGAACCCAAGGGATGTATCAGGGGAAAGGTCTGCTGGTCAGTGAGGCCAAAGTCTGTGGGATGGAGGATGAGTTTTGTTGCCAACGGGAATACGCAAGCGCCTCATCTCCAACTACCTGACCATCATCGCCATCATCGTTATCCTGATGGGGACGTTTTTCATCTGGTTTCTTCACAATCTCTACATGCAGACAATGCGCGATAACCTGTCTAACCAGGCAAGGCTAACCTTGGCACTGATAGAGGAGATGACAGAGGGTAATGCGAAGCCTGAGGAGATCAATGAAGTGGTCAAGGAACTGGGTCAAGACCTGGCTTTCCGCGTGACATTGGTGGATGCAGATGGTGTAGTGCTTGCCGATTCTGCCGATGACCCCCTGGCAATGGATAACCATGCAGACAGGCCCGAAATACAAGAGGCCATGCTCGCTGGTGAAGGAATCGCTTCTCGTTACAGTGTTACCTTGGATGGCGAGATGTACTACTTGGCCATTGCGTCTTACTCTTATGGAGGCGAGATCGTAGCTGTTGTAAGGTTGGCCGTGCCCCTCCTTGAGGTCAATCAGGCTGTCTCCAACCTTGTCAAATTCACTCTCACCGCCCTTCTTCTTGCTTTTATCATTGCTATGGTCTCAGCAGTAGTGCTTTCCCGCCACATCACTGAACCCATAGAAACCATCAACCGTGCAGCCGCTGCTATCTCCGGGGGGAATTTTCGGCCCGATCTGGATGTTGGTGGGACGGACGAACTGGCTGCTTTAGCCGACAACATCCGTGACATGGGGAAGGTAATAGAAACTAAGATCGATCAGGTATTGTTGGAGAAGAACAAATTGGAAACGATCATGTCCTCCATGAGTAGTGGCATTGTTGTGGTTGACGCTCAGATGCGTGTGGACTTGATCAATCCTGCTGCCGAAGGAATGTTTGAGATCCAGGGGAGTCATATTGTTGGCACCCCACTGCCGACGGCACTACGCTACTACACACTTTCTCAGAATGTTAAGGCAGTGTATGCTGACGGTCGGGAGCGGCAAATCGAACTTGAGCTCTATTACCCCCGGGCGGCGGTCCTTGATACCCACATTCTACCCATCCAGGATGTTGCGGGTTCGGTGGTGGGAATTCTCCTCCTCTTTCATGAAGTCACGCACCAACGTTCTTTGGAGAAGATGCGCAGTGATTTTGTTGCCAATGTATCCCATGAATTGCGTACTCCCCTCACGACCACTCGAGGTTATACCGAGACGATACTGCATGAAGAACTGACCCCCGAACAACTCCGGGATTTCCTCGAAATCATTGACCGCGAAACCTGGCGCTTGTCCACATTGCTGGACAATCTCCTTGATCTGGCCCAGATTGAGAACGAAAAGGGCTACATGAAGAAGGAGGTTGTGGACCTAACTACGCTGGCACGCACAGCTGTGGAGAGGGTAGACGAGCTGCGCCAGCAAGAGCAGGTCGAAATCGAAATCTCAGGTCCCAATCAAGGGCCAAACGTGGTGGGGAATGCCGAGTGGCTCTGCCAGGCGGTAGTCAACATCCTAGAGAACAGCATTCGCTATGGGTACGAAGGCGGTGGTGTGACCATTTCTCTAAGCAGGGTGGGTCATGATGCTGTGGTGGAGATCGCAGACAATGGCCCCGGCATTCCCCAGGCTGATCTGCCCTACATTTTTGAGCGCTTCTATCGTGTGGACAAGGCTCGATCCCGTCGCAACGGCGGTACCGGTCTGGGGCTATCTATTGTCAAACACATCATGGAGGCTCATGAAGCTGTTTACACCCTCGAGACTCGAGCCGAGGGGGGAGCGGTCTTTCGCTTCTCTCTTCCCCTACATCCCTAGGTCCAATTTGGATTTAACACGGATTTAACCTCTGTTTCGCCATGTCTTAACCCCACCCCATTATCCTGAGTATGTGCAAGGTTATCAACAACCGAAACGAACAGCACTACTAAAGGGGGATTCTCATGATTCGGAGAAGACGGGCGAATCTTTTAGGGTTAGTTCTTCTGGCTGTGATGGTGGGCTTCGCAGGCTGTGGCGGGGGGGATCAGGACCCGACCAATCCTGACGTGGAAACCGTCTCCATCATGATCGGTGGGTCGGATTCGGAAGTCAACGTGGTTACTCGCATTGCGGAAGAATACATGGACGCCAACTCGCATGTTTCCATCGCCGTCACCGGCGGCGGTTCAGGTGTGGGCATTTCCTCGTTGATCGATGGGGATATTGACATTGCCAACTCATCAAGGCCCATGCGTGACTCCGAGATCGAGCAAGTTAAGGACAGGCGTGGCGAGGATGTCTACGCGGTGCGCTTTGCCGTCGACGGTGTGGCAGTCATCGTCAATGAAGACAATCCTGTCAACGACTTGGCGGTGGACCAAATCGGCGCCATCTATCGCGGTGATATCACCAACTGGTCAGAAGTCGGGGGAGAGGACCGCGACATAACCTTGTTCGGCCGCCAGAGCACCTCGGGCACTTACGTGTTCTTCATGGAACTTGTCGTGCAGGGCGAATACTCACCTACCAAGCGGAA
>SKXF01000336.1 GCA_007128555.1 Clostridia bacterium
AAGAGGGCCATGACCAGGGCGCTCGTCGTCAGTCGCACAGTGGCAAGCGCTCTTTCTCCAATGTGCTCCAGGACGGGATGATTCGAGATGAACGACACTCCGAAGTCACCCCTTAGGATCCCGCCCAGCCAGCGAAAATACTGTACGTGAATGGGATCATCAAGCCCCAACCGCCTGCGGATGGCTTCCAACTGCTGCGGATCCGGAATGTGCTCTTCACTGGCAAAGAAGGTTTCTGCCCCACCGGGAGCAATCTGGACGATCAGGAACAGAATCACGGATACCCCCAGCAGCAGGACCGGTATAGAAACGAGTCGGTTGAAGAGGTATCGAGTCATGTGGGTTCATCTCCCTCTTGTTGGGATCGTATCAGGGGCGCAGATCTGCGCCCCTGAAGATCTTCACGACACTGGTCTACCTGGCCGGATCAAACCACGCTTCCCTGAAGTACTTGAGGCCATGCTCCGTTATTGGGTTGGCGGGAATGCCGTGTAAGTCTGCTGTGAAGGCGTAGAATCGCACGGGATGGTACAGGTACAGGTCCGCAGCATCCTCTGTGACAAGCTGCTGGAACTCCCTGTAATACGCTGCGCGCTCCTCTACGTCTGCCGTTCGCATCGCTGCCTCCAGGAGACTATCAACTTCAGGGTTGCTGTAGTAGTTCCGGGCACCTGTGCTGTGATACCTGCGGAAGAAGTTCGGATGAGGATCTCCTGAACCACTCCAGGAGGCATAGTAGAAATCGAAGTCCGAATCATTGAGTCGGGAAATGCGAGTGGGAGCATCGGCCACGGTGATCTGGAGCGATACCCCGATGGAACGGAGCTGTTCCTGCATCAGCTCGTGAAGACCGATATTGGCCTCGGAGGAGACGGCTTCCAGTTCCAAGACACTTCCATCTCTGACCATCATGCCGTCATCGTTTGGCGAGAATCCGGCCTCTACGAGAAGCTCCCGTCCCCGCTCGACGTCACGTGGGTACCTGGTCACGTTCTCCTCGTAGGCCCACGAAACCTGACCGATCGGCCCGTGAGCCGGAGTCGCGAACCCGGCCTCCCAGACATCAACAATTTCCTGGCTGTCAATCGCATGCGAGAGAGCTCGGCGGACGAGGAGCTCATCGAGGGGTGGCCTGTTATGATTGATTGTCAGGGTACGGAAGGTGATGGAGTCTTCAGCTGCAATCGTCCCTATGTCGGGGTTGTCAATCAACCGTTGCCAGTAATCTGCGGGAGGGTAAAGAAGAACATCTACGTTCCCAAGCACCAGAGCCGTGATTCGCATGGTGGCTTCGGGAATAATATCATACAGAACGCCATCCACGTAGGGTCTTCCGCCATGATATTCTTCGTGTGTCTCTAGGGTAATGCTCTCGTCCCGGCGCCACTCGACAAACTTGAACGGCCCACTACCAACCGGCGCAGAGTTCATCACGGATTCATTAAGATCGGATTCGTCAGCCATGATGTGCTTGGGCGCGATTGGAACCCTCGGAGCGGCGAGCGAGGCCAAGAAGGGAGCAAACGGCTCCTCGAGCCGGAAAATCACGGTGTGATCATCCAGCGCCTCGACCGGTTTGACATCGAGGTCGTCAAACATCAGGGGATTGTCGGCATCGGTCAACTCGGCAAAGCCCACCAGGGATGCAAGGTCCGGGCGGATCGCCGATGATACGTTGGGGTTCAGGTGAGCGGCGAAAGTGAACACCACATCATCCGCGGTAACAGGTTGTCCATCGTGCCACCTGGCGTCCTCATCCAGGTAGAAAATGTAGGTCTTCCCATCGTCTTCGATGGCCCAGTCCCGGGCCAGCTGTGGAATAACTTCGAGGCCTGGACTCATGCAAACCAGCGAGTCGTAAATGTGATAGAACATCGAGAACTGCAGGTGACCGAGCCATACCAGGGGATTGAAGTGCACAATATCGCCATGTGCTCCCTTAATTATCGTGCCACCGTACTTGTCTGCCTCGTCGCCCGGCGGATCCACGGTCTCACCCGGATCCTCTGGATCTGGCTCCTCCTCGGCATCGGTTCCACAAGCGGCAAAAAGAAACAGACCCGCTACGAACAGAACTAACACCATGATTGACCAGTGCTTTCGTTTCAACATTTGGCTTATCCCCTCTTTCTTAAAATCATATCTGCATGACATGTTACATTATCACTTACATGCGGTCAATGCATGCAATCTTCCACGCTATCTAGCACAGGATGAGAGGAAGCGCTGTGTATTGCGGGAGGCTTTTCCTGCTTAGATCTCCCCGATCAAACCAATAGTCCCTGGACGACTCGTCTGCTGGTGGCTACTTACACCAGGATTCTGTGCTAAAAAACGTGTTGTGCTCGATACAACGGATCGATGAGAACTCATTCGTCATGCTTGACAACTCTTACTGGCGAGGGGTTATGCTCAGTATGGTTAGCATAGGAGCACTCGAACCAATAACTCGGCTCCAGGAAAGGGTAACACTTATGAGCAAGGCTGATTTGGTGTATAAACGACTTCGGTCGGCAATTATCCGACACCGCCTGGCACCTGGAACCCGACTGCCGGCCCCCAGGATTGCCCAAGCCCTCAATGTAAGCAGAACTCCGGTAAACCAGGCCCTGGAGAGACTGTCCAGTGAAGGTCTAGTGGAGCTTGAAAGACATACGGGAGCAAGGGTTGTAAATCCGACAACAAAAGATGTCAGGGAAATTTTCGTGGTACGTAGGAACCTCGAAGGACTGACTGCAGAACTGGCTGCCAAACACATCACCCCAGAACAACTGGAGATGATGAAAAGACACATTGAAGAGGAGCAGAGGGCATTTGAACGTAGAGATACCGAACAGCTTCTGCTCTCCGCCGGCCGGTTTCACAGGGTGATCGCCGAGGCCAGTGATAATCATCTTCTGATGAACATTGTCAGACGCCTGATAGACCAGAGCCACGCCTGCCTGGTCCTGTATGAGTTGGTAGCCGAGCCCCCGCAATCGCCCCCGGAACACAGGCGGATTGTAGAGGCTCTGCAGGTCGGGCCCCAATCAGCCCGGGAGGCAATGGAATCGCACATTGAGTCCACATTATCCTTGCTTGATATGGACATGTACAGGCTGGTCAGCACCAACCTCACCGATGCATTGCAATCTATGTAGTCCAGCGCGAAGACATTGAAGATCTAGTGGGCACCAACGATCAAGCGCTGGTCAACTGGCCACCTTGATCTGGCGCATATTCAGCGAATGGGCTGATGGGGCCAAATCAATTAGGGCATTTCCAGTATGCGTCTAGCTTTTTTGCTCGTCTTCCTTTACCATAAAGAGGGGAGGCGGAAGTTCCCACGCAACCTCAAAATCCCCCGCAGAGTGATGCTTCTTTTGGGGGTGAAACCCGAGATCTACCTGCGAGATCCGCCCAGATGACGATACCTAAAATTGGATACCGAGGAAATGATTTTTGGAATAGCTCCCACCTGCTGAACATGCGATCTGGGGGACCATGTGCCCCAATTTCGCAGGTTCTCCCTGAAGTGGGCGTCCCAGGGGATCACCCTTTGATCGGCCGCGATCCTCGAATACCAGATATCACTGGAAGGGTGTCGGAGCCAGAAGGCATCACGATGGCCTCTTGGGCTTCGGACACGAGATCCTGGACGCCCCTGCCATCCATTTTCTCCATACCCACATGAACACACTGATCATGGCTCAGGTCAGTCAGGGTCACCAGGCGAAGTCCGCGCCGGTTCTTCAAGTGTCCTATCTCCAGGGCCATGTAGCCAATGATTTCAAAATTGCGACGCAACTCGCGATCAATCTCCCCTTCATCCTGAAGAGCACCAAACCAGAATTCGTGAGATGCTGGACCGATCCCTTCGGAACACTCAGCGACCAGGATGATGGTGCCACCATCATTGACGGCTCGTTCAGAGTGACTCAGTGCCTTGGTCGCCTGGTAGAAACTGATATCCCGTGGAAATCCGCCCGCACTGACCAGCACAAGATCACTCTGGCGGGACAGAGGCACGCCGTAGAGCTGCTGTACCTGTCGACATACTGCCCGGTGCGCCATCAGGGGATCTCCAGCACATGCACCGACGATTCTACCGTCTGGAGCACAGACGGTATTGAGGAGAAAATCGGGCCGCACAAGCTGGCATGCCTCCAGCATATCCTCATGGACCGGATTGCCATCCGCAATACCCGCCCGAGCCCGTGGGTTCATGCCCTCACCGGGAGGATCATTCAGTACCAGCTGGTGGTTAGCCCTGATGCTCTCAGCGGCACAGATCCCCGGCAACACTGACTTGGGACCGCCCCCGAATCCGGCAAAACTGTGGTATGCCGCCGCGCCCGTTAGAATCAGAAGATCACTCTCGATGGCTGCGCGGTTCACGATGACCGGAGTGCCCCGGGTTGTCTCTCCGACCGCAAGCAGGTTGTCCGGGGATCTAGCATCGTGCTGAAGAACGCGCACCCGGCGCCTCGATTGCACACCAAGAATCTCGTCGATCTCCTCAGCACGCATTGCGCGGTGCTGTCCCAGGGCAAACAGGACCGTGACCTCAAGGTCGGGAAGTTGCCTCAGAAGATGGGGCATGAATACCTGGGCACCGGTTCTCCGGGTGATGTCTGATACGACAATAACAGCCTTCGTCGCGCCCTTCTGCTCCACTAGCGAACGTAGCGGCGCTGTGCCCATTGGAGCCTGCAGAGCGCGAGCAATGATCTCATCTTCGGTCTCCTGGACCGACGTCTCCTTGTGCAGCGTTCTGATGGGAGTACCCCCGGTGTTGGCAGTGAATACGCCCTTTCCATACGGTAGACGGACGGACATAGATTGACCTCCTCAGTAGATGTCACAGAGGATGCCCTGAATGGCGAGCATCCCCGGCGGGTCGCAAAGAGACGCCACCTCGTGACAGCAGTATAGCACAGTCAACAAGGTTTTCGATGCGATGAACATGCCTCCTCCTTTGTGCATGCTTCATCGGATACCCGGGCTGGCATAAGGGAGCCCTAGTATATGGAAGGCATGTGTGTAAGATCACTGGGACAACAACATAGTGAGTGAGTGAGTTTCCTCGCACGGATCTTCATGTATGATTATCTCTGGAGGTGCACAATGACAAATGGTTCGAAAATAGCAATCGTGGTTCCTTTGAAAGGCATGACGGCCCAAAGCTTTGAACCCCGACGGAAGTTCCTCCTGGACCTTGCCGCACCGGGAACCGACATCGGCGTCTACTTTGTTCCGGACAGTCCCCGGGACATTGAATCACGTTTTGACAAGGCACTGGTCGCGCCCCTGGTATCTCGCGCCTGTATTAGCGCCGAGCGCGACGGCTACCAGGGCGTCATGCTGTGGGGGGGTGTCGATCCAGCAGTGCCCGTAGCCCGTGAAACCGTACAGATCCCGGTGGTGGGACCCTTCGAAGCATCACTGGCCTATGCGAATCTGCTGGCTGCATCCTTTTCAGTGTTGATGCCGGTTGGCTACCGCTACTTCATCAACGATGACACCATCCGCGAGCACGGGCTGGAGGCGCGGTGTCGGTCCCTGCGCGGCATCGAAATGGAACCGGAGGAGACCGGCGACCATCCTGACGTCTCCATGGAAAGGCTCTATGAACAGGGCACGCTGGCGCGAGATGTGGACGGCGCCCACGCCCTCGTCTGGGGCTGCCTGACACTGTGGGACCGGATACACGAACTCGGCCCCCGCCTCGGAATACCCGTCATAAACCCGGCCATGGCCGCCATGTTCATGTTGGATTCGCTGATCAGGATGGGACAAACCTTCAGCCACAGAACCTATCCGAGGATCAGTGAAGCTGACAGGGAACTCGCCTTCGACTTCTACCGAACCCGGGGAGAGTAGCCCCACGACCACGACGTCAGAGCAACGGCAATCACGGGGATGGGGCACGGCGTCGTGCTTCATCCCCGGACAGGTCGATCATCCAGGTCGCACAACATCGAAGTGGAGCCAGCACTGATGAACAACGCGAAAACCATTCAGGCAAAGCGGCGCAGGGATTCATCGGGTCTGGCGATTTCCAGAGAGATGACCACCAGAGACGCCCACGGTGCAATGCGAGCGCCTCATTGCCTCGGGAGAGGAGCCCCATCCTGGAGCTCGACGCAATCAGCTGCTCTGCCACGTCCGCCAAAACCATCCTTCGAATGCACCACGTCAGGGAGATGGCACGTCCCCCTGCATCACGTGATCATGTCTCGTTGAGGGCACCTCGCAGGACAGCGATTGCACCCGATCACGTCAACAAGGCAGGGGCTCAGCCCGATCCGTAGAACACAATACAGTGCAAGTAGGAGACGGGTACCAGGCACTGTCATACGGACTCCTGGCACTCGGTCACAGGTTGAAAGAGGTGTAGACATGGATGCCATCTCGATTGGAATCTACACAGCCCTGATCAACTACGGAATGACGCTGCTGCTTGCGATCGTGGCACTGATCGCCGGACTGAGCGTGATTCGCTGGATCACCGGAGCTTTGGCCCGAAAGCTGGAAGTTGCATCTGTGGACCGCTCCCTCAACACCTTTCTCATCCCCCTGGCCCGGGTTAGTCTCCAGGTGCTTCTCGTCATCAGCATTGCCTCACTGCTCGGCATGGAGATGACGTCGTTCATCGCTGTCATCGGGGCTGCCGGCCTTGCCGTGGGACTAGCACTACAGGGAAGCCTCGCTAACTTCGCCGGGGGTGTCCTGATTCTGCTTCTGAGACCCTTCAAAGTGGGGGATTTCATAGAGGCAGCGGGACACTCGGGAACAGTTCACGAAATCCAGGTGTTTCACACCCTCCTCAATACCCCCGACAATCGCAGGATCATCATACCCAACGCACACCTGTCCAACAGCAGCACGATCAACTACTCTGAGAATCCCACCCGACGCCTGGACTTCAAGTTCGGGGTCGGCTACCAGGACAATACCACCCAGGTCAGGGAGATCTTGATGGATGTAGCCGAGGGGCACGAGCTGATCCTGGATGATCCAGCACCCACGGTCACGCTGGGTGAACTCGGGGACAGCGCCGTGGTGTTCAACATGCGGGTCTGGTCCAGGAGGGAAGACTACTGGGCAATCTACTTCGCTGTGATGGAGACCGTGAAGAACCGTTTTGACCAGGAGGGCATCAGCATTCCCTACCCACAGATGGACGTACACATGGACAAGTAGTCCCAATCAAGAGGTGCGTGCACACCGGCAACGACATTCAACAGGGCTGCAACTCCAAGAGATGGAAGGCCGTTGGAGGCAGGATCAACCCATCACCCAGCCCCCACGCAGCATCACGGCGCTCTCGTCTGGGTTCGACAGCCTCTACCGAGCCTCACGGAACTGGGTCGCTGCCCACCCAGAGGAGATCCGGGAGGTACGGGGAATAAGGTATGGCAGATCCATCTGTTCACCCGTCAGAAACCCTGGAGATGACAGGGGCAGCTTCCTGCGTGCCTTTGTTCTGGTGGCGGCTGTGCCTGGAGGAAGACCGCCTCAGCAGAAGATCTCCCTGTTCGGTGATATACACTTCGAGCTGTTCTCCCGAGTCCAGGTTGATCTCTCCCCTGAGATCACTGGGTAGATAAATGCGCCCCTCCACATCCATCTTCACAGATATCCCTTTCGATGACGCCTTTGTCCATTCCATCTGCACCAATCCTTCCTAACATTATATGGTACCCAATAGAGGTAAAAAGAATCGGCATAGGGCCCGCATTTACGCGTCGTTCCCAAGTACCCCGGTGTATACGCAGTCAACGATCGGGGCTGATTAGCATAAGCCCCACATGGACAAGCCTCTCGCCCCGTGCGAATCCCTTGCCGAAGACCGAAGTACGGAAAACCCAGCGTATAGCACAGGGCCATGACCCAACCCCACGGCCGCAATACGGCCACCAGGGGCCCTACCCCTTCGTTCCATCATCCGGCGCGGTGTTCTTGAGGCTGCGTGGGACATGGAGTGCAGACTACTGCACTGTAAACAGCTTTCGCTAAAAGTCGCCATAATCCTTCATTGATAAATCCCCCAGGATCCCGAACCGGAAGCGTCCAAATGCTCTTACCAGGAAACCGGTTCGCGCCCACTCACCTGGCCCACTACAGCTGTTTGACGCCTCTGACCGCATACTCCGAGGCACATCGTCCACTCCTGCCGAGGAAGGCCTCCCAGCATTGTGAAATGAGACCTCCTGCCAACCTGCTGATGGGGGCGCCCCACATGCGAAATGTGTGTGGCTGCCTCCATATCCATCGGCAACACAGAAATGCGTGTCATCCTGTAGCGTATTCGCTGTACAGGGCGAAGCAGCGGGTAACGAAGGGTTTAGACAGTAGGAGGCGAATAGAGGGTAGGGTGAAGGGTGAAGGTCACCAGGCGTGTCACCTCAGTCCTTTCGGACGACGGAAGACGGGGGCAGATTGAGGCCACGGTATCGCTCGCAGATATTCTGGATATCTCAAGACCATCGGATCGGCGTCTAGAGACCGTCGTATCTGCCTGGCGAACCTGCCGGATCCGGCACCAAAGTATCCGTACGCAGAATAGGGGAGCAGCCTGTGCCCCTGGACCTGGAGGTAGGATAGATATGAATCAGAGCCAGTCTGCAGCCGCGAACATAAGGGTCCTGGACTGCCATGCCCACTTTCCCGTGGCCTGGCCCCAGAGTAAAGCCAACACGATCATTGCAGAGTATAACGCTCAGAGAGACCACCGCATGCGGTTGGAATGGGACTTCCCCGCGCGGGATGAGCCTCCGGGAACCCCAGAGGATATCGAGGAGACGGCACACCTGTGGAAAGCAGAGGTGGACAGGTACGATCTGGATCGAGTGGTCTTCGTTACCGGAGGCGGCAATGAACAACTGGCCCGGGTAATAGAGATGCATCCGGACCGCTTCCTGGGGTTTGCTCACCATCACTTCGAAACCGAAGATGCCCTGGGACAGCTGGAAAGGGCTCACCAGGAGCTCGGCCTCAGGGGAATTAAGCTGTTCGCTCCCCGGTTTTCCAGCAGGTTCGAGGAGGAGGAGTTCCGCCCCCTGTGGGAGTATGCGGCTGAGCATCGGCTGCCCGTCCTCATTCATTTCGGTCTCCTCGGAAAGGCTGGAGGGGTGGCCTACCACCCGTTGATAAACCCTCTGACTCTCTTTCCAGTAGCGTCGAAGTATCCCGAGATCCCGTTCATAGTCCCCCACTTCGGGTGCGGTTACGTAAGAGAACTGCTCCACCTCTGCTGGAGCTGCCCCAATGTCTATGTGGACACCTCGGGCAGCAACCAGTGGGCCCTTTGGGAGCCGTTGCCCCTGGGTCTGGATGACCTGTTCCGCCGGTTCTACGAGACGGTCGGCCCTGAGAGGATCATCTTTGGCACGGATTCCAGCTGGTTTCCACGCGGCTTCGTGTACCGATACCTGCAGGACCAGCTGCGAACCTGTCGTCAGCTGGCTTTCAAGGAAGAGGACATAGCCCTGATCTTCGGAGGAAACGCCAGGAGGCTTCTGGGGCTTCCGGAGGAAACGGTCATATAGGCACGATAGATATCCGATCTACGGGTGGTGATGCTCTTATCGGACCCAACGGCGAAGGTACAAGGATCAGGGTGATTTACGGGTGTGGTGACAGGTGCATCGCATACAACCATCTCTCCTGCTTCACTCCAGGCGGATTTGCTGCAGAGTGAGGCTCGAAGCAGATTCGGCGTTTCTGCACAAGCAAAAGTCGGAAATCTAGCCGACGATGAGGATTCCGATGGGGATTTGATCATCGCCAATACGACAGTCAACGATGACTGATCTTCTTCGAGCATAACGGTCACCGAATCGTCCTGATGGGAGCCTACACGTTGTGCCGACCTGAGCAGAGCTCAGGCGGCTCAGCCCTGCTCATGGACAAGAGACGGTCATCATACACCTCCCCCGTCCTCTTGATTGAGCTTTCCCACGAACAGGCACGGCCTGGATGGAAAGCACTTGCAGGAAAACCCCAGCAGATCCGAGAATTCTGCACTATACTAACTCAATTGCATCGCACTACCTCCGCAACGCTGATGGCCGTGACGAAGGATCAAAGCCATCGGTGAGGCTGGCAGACCAACGGATGTCCGCTTTGATCCGTGGATCGGTCGGTGCAGTGGAATTCATCCCGACCAGGGCGCTATCTCCCGGATGGGTTCCATCCGGTCACCTGAAACCCTGGAGTGTTGAGCCTGTATGAAGTAGGCCTCCTCATCTGCGAAAGGGGTGGACAACAATGAAATCCTTAAGGTGCCTCGCCGCAGCCCTCGCTGTCCTCATCCTTACCATGGCACTAACAGGGAGTGCAGCCAATGCGACCTCCGACAGCTACTACGATCAACTGCATGAATACGTGGATCTTTACAACGGTGAAATTGAAAAGATACCGTTCTTCGTAACCATGCTTGTAAGAGAACAGTACGCGCGGATCACCTTTGAATCCACCACGGGTCCCGATGAAATCGTCGGTGCCGTGACGGGAGAGGATGGGTCGGTTCTGCAGTTCCTGGCCTCAGCACCGTTTAATCCCACCATGGTTGTCTCCGTCCGCCCAGGAACCGTGGAACGATTGGTCGCTGAGAATTGTGGTAATGCTGTGCTCGCGGCCGTCGGTGACGACATCCGCATTGACGGTGTGGGCATCGTGGGCCGAATCAGGACGCTCACGCTTCGACTCTTGTTGATGGTGGCACGCCGCTTCCTCTGAAAACCCCCGACTCGGACAGGGCAGGCAGCGTAGATTGTAGAGAGAGCGCCACCAACCGCCCGGATTACGACGGGACATTGATCGCCGATGCCTTCTTGCGGTGTTGATGAAATCGCTGTAAAGGAGAGATTTCCATGCCCACAGTCATTCCGAACCTCCATTTTCACGGCCGCTGCCGCGAAGCTCTGGATCTGTATCGCCGGGCGCTGGGCGCAGAAGTAACCTTGATGCTGCACTATTCCGACGCCAAGCCGGCAGATTTCCAGTTCCCCCGGCCTCTGACAGAGGAGCAAAAGGGCTATGTCTATCATGCCGAGATGGAAGTTGGCGGCCAGCGCCTGATGTGCTCCGATTCCATGGCACCCGTTCCCCGGGGACAGAACCTGTCCCTTGTGATTGTCTTCCCGGACCCGGAGGATGTAAAGGCAGCTTACTCCATGCTGCAGACAGGCGGCACCGTACTGGTTCCACCTTCTGACCTGACGTACAGCTCGTGTTTCGCATCCGTCATTGACCGGTATGGCATGCGGTGGGAGCTGATGACGGAAGACAAATAGGAAGAAGGCAGGATCCATGAGCCCAGTCCCGTCCGTTAGAGGAGCTGCCAGGCATCGTTGCCGTGGCCCATGAACCCCAGGCCCATTTGCCCTGGCCAGGCAGTACGGTCGAACGCATACGTTTTCACGAATCATCGGATACCTGGCCGCCAGCCTTACCAGCGAACCATGAGAGATAGATTTCTCCTTTGATCTGTTCCCTGATGCTCATCGCAGTCCCTGCCGGCACCATGGGGGATACAAAATGGCCTGCACTCCGGCTCATGCCCCACTATGTCCGATCCATCAGCAGCCAGCCTATCATCAACCGATGAGCAGGGTTCCGTGTTCGTCGAACTCAAGGGGAATCTCCGGCCCAGATCGATCAACCCCGGAACGGTCACGAATGTCCGCCCACAATGCTGGAGTCACCCATAGAGTGTCAAGGTGAAGGGTATCGGAAATCACCGCCAGGCGAAGATCCCGGGGATCCCTCAGCCCGCTGGTGATAATGCCTGCTGCCACCGCATCTCGATCGGTCCTAGCAATCATGGGGATCATGGCCCGCATCGTCAGTCTGCTGGTGAACACGTTGAGGTAAGTGGCCTGCAGATCAATCTTGGCCGCCAACCTGGAGGTGATGAAGTCGGCAAGTCCGAGCCCACAGGCATTGCCATGAGATGCCTCGGTCAGGTCCAGAACGGCAATAGACCCAATCCCTGGATTGCCGGGTGGCACAACCCCCTCGATGCGCAGTCGACCAATCACATTCGTGTCCATGCCGGTGCCAGAGAAATCCTTGCCCATCCTCTGGATCACCAGCACATCAGCACGCGAAAAGGGAAGGGTGGGGAGGAGCTCCTGGGCCCGTTCCAGCATCCTGTTCTCCTGTTCCTCCAGCGCCTCTGGGCCGAGGCCCTCGATAAGCGCCGAGCGCTTGCTGGCATTCTCCACGATCCCCACTCCCCCGAGAAAGGGCGTCTTCTCAACCAGCAACGTCCCCATCTGCACCAGGGCCTCCGACAGCTGGCCCGGGGGATTCCGATGCAGGGCTTCCGCTCCCTGCTGATGCCCCAGTCCGACGACCAGCATCTTCAGGATGCCGCTCTGGATATCGCCGCGGATCGTGGTGTGGGCCTTGATCCGGTTCACCGCCAACAACCCGTCGTAGTCAAAAACCAGGGGATCGCAGTAGACCTCTCGTCCCGCCTCATCCCTGCCGATCACCTCGGCACCGTTCGACGTGATGACCCGCGCCCCGAGCCGCTCCTCGGTGATCCCCAGGGACGCGAGGATCTTCTCCTGTCCCGCGGGTGTACCGCCACCATGGGACCCCATGGCGCCGAGAATAACCGGTTCGACCTGCATATCCCGCAGGTAATTGCAGATCAGGTCCAATATACTGACGATGTCCCGAATGCCGCGACTACCTGCTGCAATGAGCACCCGGTCTCCGGGCGAGAGTCTTCGCTGCAGATTCAGCTGCTCCAATGCCCCACGAGTTGCCGCTCCCACGTCGCTTACCACGTCGTCCTCTACCAACTGGCGTACGGGAACGAGGGATGGAAATCCATCACCTTCGGGCAACTCGCAGGTGAGCCCGCCACGGATCCATTGATTCAAGGGAGTCAACCTCCTTAATACGACGATGTCCTCATGCAGACCCCTTCATGGGTCCGGTTCCTGGTACCCATTCGTCTCTGGCCACTCAAGTCCTGCCCGGAGACTCAGGATTCACCAACTGCATGCTCGCATGGGACCATCGCCTGTGGGAGGGGGGAGCAGCATCAACCATCGCTGGAGGATTCCCGAAG
>SKXF01000040.1 GCA_007128555.1 Clostridia bacterium
ACCTTCTGGCACCTCGTATAGGTGTGGAAGGGGTGCCCATCAAAGAGGGCCAGGTCGGCATCCTTACCAACCTCGATGCTGCCCATTCGGTCCTCGACCCCGAGCAGCTGCGCAGGATAAAGGGTTATTGACTTGAAAGCCTCCTCCTCGGGCATCCCCTCCCGGACGGCCAGGCCAGCATGAAGGGCCAGCCACTGGGTATCGGAGAATCCGTCCATCTGGATACAGACCTTCACGCCGGCCCGGGACAGGATCCCCGGGTTTTTCAGCGTGATGTCCTGGACTTCCATCTTCATCCTGGACAACAGAAGGGGACCCACAATACAGGGCACCTGTTTATCGGCCAGTATGTCAGCAATTTTGTATCCTTCTGTTGCGTGCTCGAGGGAGAAATCCAGGTTGAACTCCTCGGCAATCCGAATCGCCGTCATCATGTCATCGGCCCGGTGACAGTGGATGCGGGCCTTCATCTGTCCGGTAAGAACCTTGCCCAGCATCTCCTTGCCCAGCTCACGTCCCGGCCGGCCTTTCTTCCGGTCTTCTTCACTGCCAGCCTCCCACTCTTCCCACTTGTCGAGGTAGTTCTGGGCATCAATCAGCGCCTCGCGGAGCTTGGCTGCACTCGCCATCCTGGTGGCTGGAGCCATCTTCTTCATTTCTCCATACACCCGCTTGGGGTTTTCACCGAGGGCCATCTTCATATGTTCCACGCCCGGAACTCGCATTTCCTCGACGGTCCGGCCGACCAACTTGACCATCAATCCCGTTCCCCCTATGACATTGGCACTGCCCGGCTGGGTGTAGAGGGCGGTGACCCCTCCCTGGACCACATCAGGGATTGCCCGGTCATTGGGATCAAAGGAATCCATGCCCCTCAGGTGCGGGGTGATGGGATCGGTCATCTCGTTTCCATCGGAGCTGGCGAACGTCATGGGTTCACCGTATACACCGACGTGACTGTGAGCATCGATGAGTCCCGGCGTGAGCCACATTCCTTCGGCGTCTATGACCTCTGCCTCCTCCGGAATGCTCACCTCTGCGCCCACTGCGGAGATCTTGCCATCGTCAATGAGCACCGTTCCAGAGGGAATTTCCCCGTCCGTTATGGTCAAAATCCGTGCGTTGGTGATGGCTAGCATTGCATCGTTCCCCTTTCTGGGTTGCCGTTCCCTGGCCTGATGTAGGGGGGCCAGTCGAAAAGCCCAAACCTGGCGCCTGCACAGGCAACATGCAGAAACCAGGCTGTGACCTGCGATCTTCAAACCTGCATCAACCTGCTCGATCAAGACATCTGGACCTGCTACCTCCCCTATCATGAGGGCACCATCCGTTTTTCACTCATTCGACACTCCTGAACACCCTCCTGCATCCTCCTGAAACGCGCCCCGTGCAGAACACGTTACCGATCACACCCCTGGTCTGGCGTGCAGAAGATCAGCAATCCCAGCGGAGTCCGAGGCCCTCCCCAGAGTTGAAGCCTATGTTTCGGGTTCTGAAGGTCTTGCAGAAAGTCGGCTGTACTTCCGTAAGCCCCCCGGAAAATACACCGAAGGTCAAGAACTCCGACGGTCTCCCCCCCTCTCGTCGGGGCACATAAGGGGCACAGCGCACTCCAGGGCATCCTCCCCATTCTGCAGCAACCCGGTTGACGCCAGTTCCGCCTGATGCTTTGGACCCCTGCCGGGACGTGACACCCTCTTCTCCAGGATAGATGACGGCCGCAGGGACTGGGACAAGACAGCCCAGAGCTATGATTGATGACCGTTGTGGGTTGCTACGTTGAACCACGGTGCTGTGAACAGGCGGGACTTTGGTGCAATCTCATCAACATTACGGAGTAGTGCGGACTCCAGTCAGCCCACGAGGGTCCTCTCTGCTCGTCAACGAAGGGCATGCAACCGTGATCGTCCCGCAGGTTCGGTACACAGGACAGGTGGGTATCTCAACTCGTTTCAGAATGTTACCATCGGATTCACAAAGGGTTGACGGAAAAGGGAAGGAAACGCCCATGTAAGCGGCGAATAAAATGTTATTGCGGATACCATCAACGCAATACCAGTATCTTCGAGGGGGAACTGAGAGATGTTGCGTGAGAAGTCCTTGTTGCTTGCCATTGTCCTTGTTCTTGTGATGGTGTTGGTGATGGCCTGTGGCCAGGAAGCCGTTGACGAGCCTGACGACCCCGACGATGTTGCTCCGACGGATGTCGACGAACCCACCGAACCCACGGAGTTGGTGATGGGGCTCGGATCGGATGCCACGAACCTCGACCCGAGGCACGCCCATGATGTAGCGTCTGCTAACATCAATGTGCTGGTCCACGCCGGTCTTCTGTATTGGGACATGGAGACCATGGAGATCATACCGAATGTAGCCAGGGAGATCGAGATTCCCGACGATACCACCTACATTTTCCACCTCCACGAAGGCATCAAGTTCCACGATGGCGTGGAATTGACGGCCCATGACGTCAAGTTCACCTATGACTGTCTCCGTGATCCTGACTACGGGGGGATCAACCTCGCCTTCTACCAGCCCATCCAGGAGATCATCGTTCACGATGACTACACGGTGGAGTTCCAGCTCGACCAGCCCAATGCTCCCTTCCTCTACTACCTGGCGCCGGGAATTGTTCCCAAGCATGTAGCAGAGCGAGAGGATCCGGAGTTCATGACAAGCACTCCCATCGGTGCGGGACCCTACGTCTTCAAGGAGTGGGTGCCCAACGACTACATCGTCCTGGAGGCCTTTGATGACTACTTCGAGGGCAGGCCCAACATCGACACGATCCGCTTCAGGCCCATTCCTGAAGTGACCACACGGCTGGTGGAGCTGGAAACGGGAGGAGTCCACCTCGTCGACGGTGTGCCTCCGGAGGATGTCGACCGCCTGGACGCCGAACCTGATGTCATCGTGACCTTCACCCCCGGCACCGGCTTCAACTACTTCATGACCAACAATCAGCTGGCCCCCTTCGATGATGTTCGTGTCCGGCAGGCCATCGCCTACGGTATCGATATGGAGACCCTTGTCGATCATGTATTCTACGGGTACAGAGAGGTCGCCTATTCCCCCATCATCCCCACATCCTGGGCGCACAACCCCAACGTACGCAAGTTCGGCTACGAGCCGGATAAGGCAATGGAACTCCTTTCGGACGCAGGATTCCCCGATGGACTCGAGGTTGAACTGAAGCTATCCGAGGGTGAGATCAACCGCGAGACATGTGAAATCGTCCAGCACCAGCTGGCCAACATCGGAATAGACATATCCCTTCTTGAACAGGAATGGGGAGCCTTCCTGGCAGAAATTATGGACGCGAACTTTGAGATGGCCACGATCGGCTGGTCTGGACAGACGGATCCTGACCGTGGCGTCTACCGCCAGTTCCACAGCAGAAACTGGGCACCTGGCGGCTCCAACAACCAGTTGTACGCCAATGCGCGTGTTGACGAGCTCCTCGACCTGGCCAGGACCAACACAGACCAGGAAATCCGGAAACAGAAGTACTTCGAAATCCAGGAGATCCTGGCCGAGGAGCAGCCCTACACGTACATCTCGTACTACGTGACCATTGCCGCCCATCGGCCCGAACTGCAG
>SKXF01000294.1 GCA_007128555.1 Clostridia bacterium
GGAATAGGCCGTTGACCCCGTGGCCGTACTGAGAATCAACCCGTCAGCTGGGAAGTTGGCCATCAAGGCACCATCCACCCAGGTCCGGATATTGACCATGCGGGAGAAAACCCCCTTGCCGATGACCACATCATTGAGAGCCAGGTACTCGCTCACCACCTCATCACCGCGACAAATAGAGGCCTCCATGAAATGCCTGCAATCCCTGCTGTAGTTGCCGTCAAGAAACATGGGAAGCTCATCATAGAGGTTCGAAATCTCCACCTCGGTCAGAAATCCCAGGTGCCCAAGGTTAATGCCCAGCATGGGTAGGCAGAGCCGGGCCAGGTCCCTTGCAGCTCGAAGCAGGGTTCCATCTCCGCCGAGAACGAGCACAAACTCGACCCCCATCTCCGGCCATCTCGCGAGGGGGACGAACAGACGGCCCAGATCCTCGGCCAATTGCTCGTCGACACAGACCGCCACGCCACGCCCCTCAAGCCACGTGATGAGACGGCGAGCGTGGATTGCCTTTCTGTCCTTGGTCACATTCGCGATGATACCAAGACGCAATGTAAGCCTCCGTTCCCAGCGGGGTGCTCACAACTCCTGGAGCAAACGAACCAACAGAGCCGTCCTCTCAAACATGGCACTGACACTGACCCACTCATCCAGAGCATGCCCGCCTGCGCCCACCGCTCCCAGTCCATCGAGGGTGGGTACTCCAAGGGCTGCCGTGAAATTGCCATCGCTGCCGCCGCCCGTACCCGCCTCCGTTATGTTCAGTCCCAGCTCGTCCCCGAGTCCCTCAGCGATCTGGAACAGTTCAACGATGGCCTCGGTTCTCTCCATGGGGGGCCGTCCCACGCCACCGGACACCTGGATCTCGGCCTCCTCGAGGAAAGGTTCAAGACCCAGGATCACCTGCTCAATCCGCCGGCCCTCCTCCATGGAGGTAACCCGGACGTCGACCTCCGCGGTGCACTCGGCTGCAACCACGTTCGAACGACTTCCGCCCCGGACCACCCCTACACTCACGGTCGTCCCCCGTTCGTAGTCCGTCAGGCTGTGTAGATACTGGATCTGGCGCGCCATCTCCTCCACGGCACTGACACCGGCCTGGTGGTCGGCGCCGGCATGGGCTGCTCGCCCGGTAGCTTTCACGTGGAAGCCCCCCACTCCCTTGCGGAAGGTCTTCAGAGAGCCCTCCGGGGGCACCGAGGGTTCCAGGACCAGGACAGCCCGGGACTGAAGGGCCAGGGACTCGATGACCTCTCGCGATGTCCCGCTCCCGATCTCCTCGTCGGTATTGCACAGCAACGTGATGGGTCTCGACGGGGGCTCACCATCGACCAGGACCTCCTCCAGGGCATAGATGACCTGGGCAACCCCACCCTTCATGTCGTGGACCCCTGGACCCCTGGCGCGATCCCCTTCCACCTGGAAGGGTCGCTGCTCCGTCTCACCCGCTGGCCATACCGTGTCCAGGTGGCACAGGATGAGCAGACCCTCGGTCTCATCACCGTCGCGACGCCATACGGCCCTCATGTGATCCCCAGCTGCATCCTGGGTGATGTACTCGACCTCGGCTCCCAATCGCTCACACCGGTCTCCCACAATGTGACTGACAACGGATGACAGCTCCGGCTCAGTACTGGGAGAATCCGTGTTGACCAGGATCTCGAGAAACTCCAACATCTCATCCCGGCGCGCGTTCACTCTCTCGATCAAAGGATGCACATTGCACCTCCCTCATGGTTTTGGCAACTCCTCTGGGCGCAGGACGCCCTCGATCAATGCATCCCGCCCATCCTCGGGGCCGTAGCGGGCAACTGGGGCCGCCGCTGCAGCTCAGAACACCCCATGCCACCAGGCCGCCCATACCGCCCAGGTCTCTAGCGGCCCATCAAGGGCCCGCATCACCGGGGTGAGGGACCATCCGGGCATAAGTGCCCTGCCGATGAGAACCATCGATCAACGTTCCCTTCCCTGGCCCGCACTTAAACCTCTATGAGCACGTTCTACACATCGGGCCAAGTACCCTGCCTGGTCGCTGGCCAGGATTTCTCGATCTCGTTGTTCCAGGGGTGCAAAGCTGAGTAGCAGCAGAAACTCCAGGTTCCCTCCCACAACGGGGGAGGGTTCAAGGCCACAGGGCACGAATCCCAGGTGTCTTGCTTCATTTATGACCCGCGTCAACACCTGCCTGTGCACCACGGGATCCCGGACAATCCCACCTCTGCCGACATTCTCAGGCCCCGCCTCAAACTGGGGTTTGACCAGTGCGATCACCTGGGCTCCCGGCCGCAAAAGGTCAACAAGTGCCGGTAGAATCTGGGTCACCGAGATGAACGAAACATCGAGGGTGGCCATGTCAAAGGGAGACTGGGGCAGGTCAGCGCTCGTGACATGACGCAGATTCATCCCCTCCAAAACGACGACCCGGGGGTCGTCCCGCAACGCTTCAGCCATCTGGTCGTGACCGACATCGACCGCACAGACCGACCGGGCACCGCCCTGCAGGAGACAATCGGTGAATCCCCCGGTCGATGCCCCTCCGTCGAGAATGTTGAGCCCCCTGACATCCAGGTCAAAGACTTCGATGGCCCTCTGCAGCTTCTCTCCGCCACGACTCACGAAACGGTGGGTGCCCAGGAGGCGAATCGATGCCCCGGAAGCGACCCGAACTCCGGGTTTTCTGATCACAACACCATCTGCGGACACGTAGCCCGCCCGGATCGCTCTCTGGGCCCGGTTGCGGGAGGGAAAGAGGCCCCGGCTCACCAGCAATAGGTCCAGCCTGGCCCCCTTAGTCGTCACCGGGTACTCCATCATCCCACATGCAGGGACCGATCATTGAGGAGGATCCGTATTTTGGCCGCGATGCCTTCTCCATCCAGTCCATACTGGGCGCGCTGGGCGCCCTGGTCGCCGTGGGGTATAAAGCGATCGGGAAGTCCGATCATGTGAAACCTCGGCATCTCGGATGAATCCATCTCGTCGGCGAGCCGCTCCAGCACCGCGCTACCAAATCCGCCCTGGACCGTCCCCTCCTCCACGGTGATCATCAGCCGGGTTCTCCTGGCCAGCTGCAGGATCAGCCTCGCGTCCAGGGGCTTGGCATACCTCGCATCCATCACGGCCACTTCCACGCCCGCCTCGCGCAGGATGTCGCGGGCCCTCAACGCATCATGCACCGGGTGTCCCAGGGCGACAATCGCCACATCGCCGCCATCGGCCAGGAGTTCTCCCCTGCCCAGAGGCAGCGTCTTCAATTCTGGATCAAGGGAGACGCCGCGGCCAGCCCCCCTGGGGTATCGGATCGCCACGGGACCCCCTTCATAGGCTATCGAGGTGGCGAGCATGTGACGCAGCTCATTCTCGTCACGGGGTGCCATGATCACCATGTTTGGAACATGACGCAAAAAGGCGATATCAAAGGCTCCCTGGTGGGTCTCGCCATCGGCTCCCACGATCCCGGCCCGGTCAAGGGCCAGTACCACCGGCAGCTTCTGGTGGGCCACATCATGAACCACCTGGTCGTAGGCGCGCTGAAGGAACGTCGAGTAGACGGCGACCACCGGGCGCAGTCCCCCCGCCGCCAATCCCGCGGCGATGGTGACGGCTGATTGCTCGGCGATGCCGACATCGAAGAAGCGGTCGGGGAACCGTTCGGCGAACCGGTCGAGGCCGGTTCCCTCGGGCATAGCAGCCGTGATCGCCACCACGCGCTCGTCCCTTTCGGCAAGGCCGACCACCGTATCTGCAAACACCTGGGTATATGTAACGGAGGATGATTTCTTGCCATTGCCGGTTCTCACATCAAAGGATCCCACACCGTGAAATCGCTCCGGTCTCCGCTCCGCCGGCTCATAGCCCTTACCCTTCACCGTCACCACGTGCACCAGGACGGGTCCCTTGATCTGCCGGGCCTTCTCCAGGATATCGATGACCGCCTCCATGTCGTGCCCGTCCACGGGACCCAGGTAGGTGAAGCCGAGCTCCTCGAAAAGAATCCCGGGAATCAGCAGGTACTTCAGGCCTCCCTTTACCCGCCTGATACTTCCGGCCACGGATCTACCAACACTGGGAAACCGATCCAGAACATACTGGATGTCGTCCTTGATGCGGTGATAGGAGGGATCGGATCGCAGCCGGGTCAGGTAGCGGGCCATACCTCCCACATTGGCAGAGATGGACATGCTGTTGTCGTTCAGAACCACCGTCAGGTTGGCGCCCATATCTCCAGCATTGTTGAGTCCCTCGTACGCCAGTCCCCCGGTCAGGGCACCATCACCGATCACCGCCACCACTTCCTGCTCATCGCCTCGGATCTCGCCAGCGAGGGCAAAGCCAAGGGCCGCGGCAACCGACGTGCTGGAATGACCGGTCTCGAAGACGTCGTGGACGCTCTCGGCCCGCTTGGGGAAGCCGCTCATACCCCCCTCCTGCCTCAGGCTCACGAAATCGTCCAGGCGGCCCGAAATCATCTTGTGGGTGTAGCTCTGATGGCCCACATCCCAGACAATCTTGTCCTTCGGACTGTCGTAGACATGATGGAGTCCCAGGGTCAGCTCAACGACCCCCAGGTTCGGTGCCAGGTGCCCCCCGGTCTCCGATACCGTAGCGATGATGCGCCTGCGGATCTCTCCTGCGAGCTGCTCCAGTTTGGCCAGATCCAGCAATTTGACGTCCGCAGGCGACTTAATGTGCGGGAGAAGCTCGTCCGCTTCCTGTTTCATGGGCGCTGCCTCCTTCTCGAATCCGTATCACGGAGTAATCTCAGGTGAAGATAGGTTTCCAGCCACCAGAGTACTCGCCCTGCAAATAGGAGTAGCCCCGTGGGCTGTCTCAATGCATAAACCTTGGATGCAGCCTTGCCCCCCACCGTCAGGCTAGCCACAGCCGCTACCATGATGCTGTCCATGAGAACCCGGCTCCCGGCGAGACCGGAAGCGTCCATCATGAATCGCAGGACAATGGCAGCACCCGCAGCACCGCTTACGGTTCCAGCTATGTCCCCAACCAAGTCAGCACATACAGCTGAGACCCGATCTGCGTGTCGTACCAGTCGCTGGGCCTGCCTGGCCCCGCGTACCCGACGAGCCGCCATGGCATTCAGGGGTTCCTCCCGGCCAGCCGCGGCGGCGACGCCAACCATGTCAAAAAAGACCCCCGTGGCTATTACGACAAGTAGGGCGGCGATCGCGGCGAACACACTCAGCTGTTCGGTTGCTTCACGGGAGGGGAAACTGACCAGGAGTGCGAGCACAAAACCCAGGGCTCCGAACGTCACTCCGCGCCTGAGGGGACTGGTATACCTGCGGTTGGAATTGCGAGCCACTCATTTTCACTCCGTACGCAGTAATTTTGCCCCTGGGCAGGGGAAGCATGCTGGGTAAATGCTGCGGCATAGGTCCAGTAGGGTTTCCCAGTCGAGCACTTCCCGTCACCGGGAAGCGGTTTCCCTTCAAGCCCTCCTCCGGTTCGTCACCGAGACCGACACTGGATCACCACTCAGCGCGCACTTCAATCCCCAACATGCCCGAGGTCGACAACCTAGGAGTTTTCCTCAACGGTTCGCAAACGTCCTATTCCTTTTTGCAGCAGAGGTTTCAGCGAGCAGTACGCGCAAGCACGAAGGCCTTCGCCTTGCGAGTAGACCTCACCTCACCCTCCCCCACTCAGGACGGGCTACGCTGCACACAGTCGTCCCGCATGCAGGTTAACCCCAACCCGTGACTGGAGTACGAGGACTCTTCACCACGCAGTTGGGCCTCCACACAGACTAGGGACACGACCCGCATGCCATTGCGGAGCACCCCACCCTGCTCTCCTCCAGCACCGACCCCTGACTGGGCGTCAGCGGCCTGCACCATAGGCTTCATTGATGTGCCCTTAACGGCTTTTTAGGGCCGCTCTTAGACGCTGCGACACCGACTAGGATACTGCTCCCCTGCCCAGAAGTCAGAGATACGTAAATCCTCGCTCGGTGCCCATCATCATCTGTTCATTTGCTGCGATTATCGTATCAGAGGACTTCCCACATGTCCAGTCTTGAGCAACTCCCACAGTAACCTCGGTGGGAGTTGACCCACTGCAGCATACCCACTCACACAATCAAATGTTCCAAGACTCAAACCTTCTGCTCAGGCAACCCCACTATCCCTGTCGACGGATCACATACTCCATGAGTTCCTCCAGGTCCCCGGTGCGGCCATTGAAGATGCCCAGGGCCCGCAACCCGCGTTCGACTGCCTCCCGGGCCATCGCGTGGGATTGGGTCATTCCGACCAAAAGGGGATACGTTGAGCGTCCACCCTGCACATCAGATCCTGCATAACGCCCGGTCTTTTCCGGATCCCCGACAACATCAAGAACATCATCGGCGATCTGAAAGGCGAGACCAAACTCTTTGCCGTATTCGGTCAGAGCCTCCACGGAGGCAGCGTCGCCACCCCCAGCGATGGCACCGAGTCGCATCGAGGCCTGAAAAAGCGCTCCCGTCTTCATGGCATGCAAACGATCCAGGAGCTCCGGCTCTCCGACCTCTCCGCCAATGTCCAGTACCTGGCCTCCCACCATACCCGTCGATCCACAGGCCCAGGCGAGCTCGTTCACCATGCGCAGGCCCTGTTCGGGAGTGTATCCGGAACGCCTGTCCGAGAGGATCTCAAAGGCGAGGGCCTGCAGTGCGTCACCGGCCAAGACGGCAACCGCCTCACCGAAGACACGGTGACTGGTCGGCTTTCCGCGGCGCATGTCATCATCGTCCATGCAGGGAAGATCATCGTGAATCAGGGAATAAGTGTGAATCATCTCCACAGCGCAAGCCGCTGGGAGGGCCGCCTCGAAGTGTCCTGAGACCACCCGGCAGGCCAGAAGCGTCAGCACCGGCCTGACCCGCTTGCCACCGCTGAACACACTGTAGCGCATGGCCTTGGCCAGAGCGGGTTCAATCTCGTCCTCTGTGCCCAACCACCGATCCAACTCCTCCTCGACGGGAGATCGCAGATCGTCGAGGCACCGCGGTCGCAAGATGTCTGCTCTAGGTCTTCTCACCATCACCCGTCCACCATCCTATTCGACTGTCTCATCATCCAAACATACCCGTTGGGTCACACCGCTCTTCAATTCAATCAGCTCTTCAATCCGCCCGTCCGCAGAGTCCAGGATCGTCTGGCACAGCTTGACCAGGTCCATTCCCTCCTCGAAAAGCTGGATTGACTCCTGCAGAGACAGGTTGCCCTCATCCAGAGCACCGGCAATGGCCTCGAGACGCCCGAGTGCCTCTTCGAAGGCGACTTCCTCACAAGCCTGATCTGCCTGACCGTCATCCCCCATTGGTTATCCCTCCACGCCATCCGTGATACGCCAAACCTCACTAGGTCTTCGGGTCCTCCGGGTCGTTCACCTCTAGGACCTGGGCTCCCACTTCCCCGCGATGAACCCTGACCGTAATCATCTCCCCAGGATTCAGAGATGAGGCCCTACGAACAACCCGGCCCTCTGCATCCGTTGCAATGCTGTAGCCTCGGGCCAGCACCCCGGCCGGATCCAGCGCTTTCAAGCGTTCGCTGCGGGACTCGAGACGCAGTCTCCTGTCCCGCAGAATATGGACCTGCGCCCTGCAAATCTGCATCATGAGAGCATCGAGGTGCTGTCGGCGCCTGTCCACCAGATCCTCAGGACGTGTGAGGGGCCTCCGGGACGAGACGGTCTCCAATCTCTGGCGACGAACACCAACCGTTCGCCGCAGCCGGATGATCATGACATCGCTGATCCTGTTCAGATCTGCCCTCACCTGTTGGACATCGGGTGCCACGAGCTCCGCGGCTGCTGAAGGTGTGGGGGCGCGCACGTCGGCGGCGAGGTCACATAGCGTGACATCGGTCTCATGACCCACTCCGGCGACCACGGGGACCTGTGAGGCCCGTACAGCGCGAACCAGGTCCTCATCGTTGAATGCCCACAGATCCTCGAGGCTTCCCCCTCCCCGCCCGATGATAATCACATCAACATCACCTGAGCGGTTCAGACGGTCCAGTGCCCCAATCAACTCGCCGGGCGCCGCATCTCCCTGCACCGATGCATGACATAGAAGAATGTCCAGCCCGGGACAGCGCCGGCGGATAACCGTGACGATGTCCCGAAAGGCGGCACTTTTTCCCGAGGTCACGACCCCGACCCTGCGCGGGAAACGGGGCAGGGACTGCTTTAAGTGCTCATCGAACAGACCCTCCTCGGACAGACGCCTGTGCAGCTGCTGCCAGGCGAGATGGAGGGCACCGGTGCCAGCGGGCTCGGCCTCACGTACGTAGAACTGGTACTGTCCACTCCGGTCGTAGATGTCGATGTGACCGAAGGCGAGGATGCTCATTCCATTGCGAAGGTCAAACAGGACCGAACGCCGATTGCTGCGGAACATGACACAGCGGAGAGCAGATGTGTCGTCTTTGAGGGTAAAATAGCAGTGCCCGGAAGCCGGTTCACTCAGGTTGGACACCTCGCCCTGGATCCACAGAGCGCGAAGCTCGGGGTTCTGGTAAAGGGTCTCTCGGATCTCCGCCGTTATATCAGCGACGGTCCAGATGCGCAGCTCATCGGGCACTGTATTCCTCCCCTGTCAACCAGTTCAGCCGGTGACGGACTTTCGAGCCGCCCGCACCGTGTTCTGCAGGAGCATGGCGATGGTCATGGGCCCAACGCCCCCGGGTACCGGGGTGATGGCGCTTGCCACTTCCTTGACCGCCTCAAAGTCCACATCTCCGACGAGGGTCCCATCGTCGAGTCGGTTGATTCCAACATCCATCACCACGGCACCGGGCTTCACCATATCCGCGGTGATCATCTTCGGCACACCTGTCGCGGCAACGATGATGTCCGCCCTGGACAGGTGACCAGCCAGGTCCTGGGTGCGGGAATGACAGATAGTGATTGTGCAGTGCCGATACATCAACAGAAGGGCCTGGGGTTTGCCAACGATGTTGCTCCTGCCCACAATGACCGCTTCCTTGCCGCTCAGGTCAATGCCCAGGGTATCCAGCATGTACATCACGCCGGTGGGGGTGCAGGGCACCAGCTCGGGCTGGCCCGCCAGCAATTTGCCCATGTTCACCGGGTGGAAGCCGTCGACGTCCTTGGCAGGGTCGATGGTATTGATGATCTCCTCGTCGTCGATCTGATCCGGCGTGGGCAACTGGACCAGGATTCCATGTACATCGGGATTGTCGTTGAGTTCTCGAACCGTTTCCATGACCTTCTCATGGGAAGAGTCTTCGGGAAGTCGTACGACGTTAGACACCATACCCACCCGCTCGCAGGCCCGGTGTTTGTTGCGCACATAGACCTTTGAAGCCGGATCCTCGCCCACGAGCACCACGGTCAGTCCGGGCGTAACCCCGTGCTCCTCCTTCAACTGCTCAACCTCTACCTTGAGATCCTTCCTCAATTGCTTCGCGATTTTGTTCCCACTGATGATCTTTGCCGCCATGGGTTTCCCTCCTCTGGGAAAAGCAACGATGGGGGCCCGCAAGAGCCCCCGGTCACGTCTACTACTCGACCTTACTGCGAATGTACTCGTCGATAGCCTCTGCAGCCTTCTTGCCTGCACCCATGGCCTGGATTACTGTGGCGGCCCCGGTCACGACGTCACCACCGGCAAAGACACCCTCGCGAGTGGTGGCACCGGTCTCCTCGTCAGCGATGATACCGCCCCAGAAGTGCGTGTCGAGACCCGGGGTGGTGCTTGATACTATCGGGTTGGGGCTGGTCCCGAGGGCCAGGATGACCGTTTCCGCATCCATTTCAAACTCCGACCCCTCGACCGGAACGGGACGGGGCCTGCCGGAATCATCGGGCTCACCGAGTTCCATCTGAACGCACTTCATGCTGCGAACCCAACCATCCTCGTCGCCAAGGAACTCGATCGGGTTGGTGAGCCAGTGGAACTGGACGCCCTCCTCAATGGCGTGATGATACTCCTCGACGCGGGCCGTCATCTCGCTCTCCGTCCGACGGTAGACGATGTGAACCTCCTCTGCGCCACTCCGCAAGGACGTGCGAGCGGCATCCATAGCCGTGTTACCTGCACCGATGACTGCCACACTGCGACCGACCTTGACCGGCGTATCTTGCTCTGGGAACATGTAGGCCTTCATGAGGTTCAGGCGGGTAAGATATTCATTGGCAGAGTATACGCCAAGGAGGTTCTCTCCGGGATTGCCGACGAAGATGGGAAGACCTGCGCCTGCGCCCACGAATACCGCATCGAAGCCGAAATCCTCGAAGAGTTCATCGACGGTCATCGTCTTGCCGACGATCACGTTGGTCTCAATCGTGACACCCATGTTCTTGAGTTTGCCGATTTCCTCCTGGACCAGGGCCTTGGGAAGGCGGAACTCGGGAATGCCGTACATCAGGACACCACCGGGTACGTGAAGAGCCTCGTACACGGTAACCTCGTAGCCCATCCGCGCCAGGGAGCCAGCAGCGGTCAGCCCAGCTGGGCCAGCGCCAATGATGGCGACCTTGTGTCCGTTGGATTCAGGGGCTTCATCCGCATCGGGTTCGTTCTTCATGGCCCAATCTGCCGCGTATCGCTCGAGCCGGCCAATGGCAATAGCCTCGCCCCGACGACCGACAATGCAGCCAACCTCGCACTGTTCCTCCTGCGGGCACACCCTCCCGCATATGGCAGGCAGGCTGTTGGTGGACTTGATCACCCTGGCAGCCTCTCCAATATCCCCATCCTTCAGGTGACCGATGAAATCCTTTATGGGAACATCCACCGGGCATCCCTTCTCACAATCGGGCTTCTTGCAGGACAGGCAGCGCTCGGCCTCTCGCATCATCTCTTCCTCGGTATAACCGTACGGGACCTCGTCGAAGTTGTTGACCCGTTCTTCTGCGGGCTGCTCGCGCATCGGGGTCTTGACCCACCGATCGTCTTTGCTCTTAGCCACTGATCCCACCTCCACGCCTGCACTCATGGTCTTGCTGGAAGCTCTTGTATGCCTGTTCTTCTTCCTTGACGTACATTTTCACACGCTTGGTACTCTCATCGAAGTCAACGCTATGGGCATCGAAGAAAGGTCCGTCCACACAGGCAAACTTCAGTTCACCGTTGATGGTGACACGGCAAGCGCCGCACATACCCGTGCCATCTACCATGATGGGATCAAGGCTGACCCATGTCTTCAGGTCGTAAGGTCGGGTGGTCTCGGCCGTGCCCCTCATCATGGGCATCGGGCCGACGGCAATGACCTCGTCAATCTGTTCGCCGGCATCGATCATCTCCTGCAGGACCCCGGTGACAAAACCGTGATAGCCCAGGGATCCATCATCAGTACAGATCCGCAGATCCTCGCTCACAGACTCCATCTCTTCAGCAAGAATCAGAAGATCAGCGTTCCTGGCCCCAATGATGGAAGTAACTTCGACGTCCTCTCTCTGGTTGAGTTCCTTTGCAATGGGATAGGCTGGGGCGATCCCGAACCCGCCCCCAATGACGACAACGCGGCCGGATTCCGGCAGAGGTGCCTCCTGTCCAAGGGGGCCCACGAAGTCGGAGAGCGCATCACCTTCCTCCAGTGCGTTGATCATCGCAGAGGTCTTGCCCACCTCCTGCACGACGATGGTGATGGTTCCCTCTTCGCGATCATAATCCGCCACCGTAAGGGGTATGCGCTCCCCTCCCTCACCGGTTCGAACGATCACGAAGTGTCCGGGTTGCACATGTCTTGTGACCAGAGGAGCATCCACGACGAATAGTTTGGTAACCGGCGTCAAATCGCGCTTCTTCAGGATACGGTACATTGTCCCTCTCACCTCTTCCTTCCGGTTTCATTCCTCTATCTGGATGCCCGCCACGAGGGAACCCAGAATACCGTTCACGAAGGACGCAGCGCGCTCAGATGCGTAGCGCTTCGTGAGCTCGACGGCCTCATTGATGGCGACACTCGGCGGGGTTGACATGCGCCTCATCTCGTGAAGCGCCATGCGCATTATAGCGGCCTCAACCCGTCCTATGCGGTGCAGAGACCACTTCCGCGAGCTGCCTCCAATGCTTTCGTCGTATTCTGCCCTGTGCTCCCATGTCCCTTGAATCAGGGACCCGGCAAAATCACGGTACTCCTCGACAGCAACTCCGTTACGCTGCAAGGCCTCATGGCAGATATCCGCTATCGAATCCGAGGTCACATCCTCTGACTCTCGTGACTCAATCTCAAATAAGGTTTCAAGAGCCGATATCCTCGCCTTTCTTCTCGACATACGGGTATAGGCATCTCCTTCAGGATACTCGGATCTGACTGAGAACCACGGTGATGTCACCCGGTCCCAGCCGAAGTACATCTTCCATTCTCTCGTAGAGGGCACTCACCAGTTGGCCCACGGCTGATGCGACGTTCCTCCCACTGGCCACGGATATGTTGAGATCGATGACCGTCCTCGCACCTGTTCTCGTGGCCCTGGCGCGGACATCAGTTATACCCTCTACCTGCTGACAGTATGCTGCAATCAGAGCCTGCATAGCCTCGCGGGAGATCCGGATCTCTCCCAGTTCCGTCTCACCGATCAGCACTGCCCGGCGGCGCAGGTACCCGGTCAGCACAAGCGAAGCCCCCAGGGTAAGAATCCCACCCCAGGCAAACCCCCTCAGCAGTGGGGATACGCCCTCAGATTCACAACGGCATGCAGGTCTCATTCCCCATCTTCCTCTTCAGGGCAGACCGAGAAGACCACTTCCTGGACATGAACGTTGACGGCCCTCACCTGCAGGTCGGTCATGTTCTCAATTGCTTCTTTGACATTGGTCTGAACCGAGCGGGCCACATCGGGAATCCTGCATCCATATTCCACGTTGACGAAAAGGTCAACACTCACTTCATCTTCCTGGGTCTCAACCTTGACCCCCCGGCCATGATCATGCCGGCCGAACCGCTCAGAAATGCTCTCCACGAGGCTGCTGGCCATACCCGTCACACCCTCGATCTCGCTGGTGGCAATGCCGGCAATAATGGCGAGCACTTCATTGGAGATCCTCACCGCAC
>SKXF01000232.1 GCA_007128555.1 Clostridia bacterium
CGGAAGGGGGTCGAACCCTCGACCTTATGACTGCCAGTCATACGCTCTCCCAACTGAGCTACCGCCCCACATCAGCGAACTCTATTATAGGGACAAATGCCGCGGCAGTCAAGGCCAACCCAAGAGGTAGAGGCGCGTTCCATACGCCGTGACCCTGCTCCACCAAGTTCCCTACCCCGAAGCATCAACCAAAGACAGGACTTCCGCGTCTCCCCACAGGCGTTCCAGGTCATAATATCTCCTGTCGTCGGCCGTAAAGACATGGACCAACACATCGCCAGCATCGATCAAAATCCAACCCTCATCGCGAGATCCTTCCACCCGGAAGCTGCGGTCACCCTTAGCCTTGAGATGCTGAACAATGTGATCACGTATGGCATCAAGATGAGTGCCAGACGTACCGTGACAGATGAGGAAATAATCACTGATCAACGTAATTCGGGTCACATCGAGCACAACAACATCAAGGGCCTTGCGCTCTTCGCACACCGATGCAATCTCCATTGCTTTCTCTTTAGAACCCAAGTTCGACAAATCCCTCCTATTCCATATTGCTACGGTTCGAAAACGTAGTCTGCGCCCACGTAGACCGAGATCATAGCCGGGTCATCATCATCCTCGACATCTGCCTGTTCCTGCCCATTGTACAGTTCCACTTCGGACTCATCAGACACGAAACTGCGCACGGCCCGCACCATCAACTCTCCCGCAACGCTGTCGTCGCCCGATCGGTCTACGATCCTAGTATGCTCATACTTCTCATCCCGCATATCAGGGGCGTTGCCCACGTGAACAACATCGTAACCGTAGGCTCTCAGGCGATCAGCCACCTGCACGGCGACACCAGGAAGGCCTCCACCATTGAGAACCTCGACGGTGATCTCGCCGTTCTCCTCTCTGATCAGTCCACGAATCAGGGTGTCCACCATGATCTTTGTCTCGTCGGTCCTGGGAAACCAGTAACTGACACGCTCGTGGTAGCGGGCATCACCCGGGACCATGGTCATGGGAACATCATCCGGGGACAGGCTCATGGCAGAGTTGACGAAAGAAATCATCCTTGAGGGGGACATGTTGGTGTCAACATGTCCCGATACCTGTTTGGCCAGTTCCGGCAGTCGGAAGACCGTCTCCACCTGGAGCAGTTCGGCCAACACCACCTTGAGGAAGGCCCTCTGACGATCGATCCGCTCAATGTCGGAACCATACAGGCCGCGATAGCGGACATAGTGCAATGCGGTCTCGCCGTCCATCATCTGATCCCCAGCAGGGATGTCAATCACAAGATTTTGAGTTGGATCTTCATAGTACATGTGCCGATCAATGTGCATAGGCACACCGCCGATGGTGTCGATGATCCCTGCAAAGCCCGCAAAATCCACCCGAATGTAGTAGTGTATCGGAACATCCAGAAGCAGCGATACCGTGTCAATGGCAAGCTTCGCACCCCCGTGGGCAAAGGCGTGGCCGATCTTCTCTGGCGCAGGCCGCCCCGGTATGACGGCCCACGTGTCGCGGGGTATGAAGACCACATTGGCCTCCAGGGTGACAGGATCCAGGGTAGCCAGGAAGAGGGTATCGGAGCGAGGAGGAATATATGCATTGGAATCCTCCGGATGCTCTGCATCCACTCCCAGGACCAGGATGTGGATTCTTTCCCCGGGTTCGGGTGCAGGAATCTCCCTGGCAATCGTTTCACCATTCTCACCGCTCAGGCCGGACAAAAACACATAGACAGAGCTCACAGCAAAGAACAGGACAAGGGCCAACCCCACGCCAAGGAAAAGTGCAATTCGCTTCCAGGAAAAACCCTTCTTCCTGGCTCGCCTTTTTCCCTTGGCCACCGATTCCTACCCCCTGTCCACAAGCACAGACCACATTCCTATGGGATCATCGATAGAAAGATTGTCGCTCTTGAGTCCATTTTAACATAAAGTGCGGATGGTATTCATTGGGGCACAACCTTGACGCTTCAGAATGTGATCGGCGCACGGGGCCGAACCTTGCCCCCATCCCCGGAGTACAATCCGTGCTCCAGGATGTACTGCTCCACGACCTCCGGAACCAGGTACTTGATGCTGCGTCCTCGCCGGACCCGCTCACGTAGATCACTGGACGATATCGATAGAGCAGGGACCGCGAACATCCTGATCCCCCTTCTCTGACGCACGGACAGCCGATCCCGGAAACGAAAAAAATTCTCCGTGGGGTAGCCCGGCCGGGTTGCGGCGATGAACCGACAGACCCCGAACAGGCCCTCGGCATTCTTCCATTCGGGAATCTGCATAACTGCATCGACGCCAGTAATGAAGAAAAGTTCCGCCTCCGGCCCGTAATGACTGCGGAAGCATCTCATGGTGTCTATGGTGTAGGATGGACCTTCGCGATTCACTTCAACGGTGGACACCGAGAAATGAGGGTTACTCTTCACCGCTAAAGTGGTCATATTGAGTCGATGATGAGAAGGGGTCACAAAGCTCTGGGTCTTGTGCGCGGGCATCCCTGCAGGGATGAAGACAACCTGCTCCAGGCTAAAGCCGTCGTATACCGACTCTGCCGCCACGAGATGTCCGTGATGAATCGGGTCGAAGGTACCCCCCATGAAACCTATGCGCCTCGGGCTCTGCCCCTCACCAGGGCTCGTACTCGAACTCTGCATCTCCGATCTTCACCGCATCTCCTTCACGAACCCCGGCCTCTTCCAGGAGCTCGTACAGACCGGACCTGCGTAAGCGTTGATTGAGATGCTCCACCGCCTCATCATTTTCCATGTCGGTCATCTTCACCCAGCGCTCGTAACGACGATCCTGCACAACCCATCCATCCTCGGTGCGCTGAACGTGAACGGAGTCCTCTTCATCAGCCCGGTAGACCTTGAAACCGGCGGGCTGCTCAGCTTTCGCGTCGGCACGGGCGTCGACCAGGAGTTCCCAGGTAGCATTCAGGAGCTCGTCGAGTCCCCTCTGGGCAGCTGATGAGATCACGGTGGCCCGATGCCCCCTGCTCTCAACCCACTGCCGGAACACCTCCCAGGTTTCCTCGGTCTCCGGCAGGTCATACTTGGTACCGACCACGATCCTCGGCCTGGACGAAAGGTCCACCTCGTATGCCGCGAGTTCCTCATCAATCTCTGAAAATGCCTCGCGGGGACTCTTTCCCGCAGGATCTGCCAGATCGACCAGGTGCAGAAGCACAGCCGTGCGCTCGGCGTGCCGCAAGAACTCGTCTCCCAACCCCACGCCTTTATGAGCGCCACCGATCAATCCAGGAAGATCAGCAACCACGAAAGAACGCTCAAAATCCAGGCTCACCACGCCCAGGTTCGGCTCCAGGGTGGTGAAGGGATAGTCCGCGATCTCAGGTCGGGCCGCTGAGATCACCGAGAGCAAGGTGGACTTGCCTGCATTGGGAAGACCGATCAGACCGACATCGGCCAGGAGCTTGAGTTCCATCTGAATCCACGACGCCTGGCCGGGCTCACCCTTCTCTGCAAATCGCGGCGCACGGTACTTCGAGGTGGCAAACCGGGCGTTCCCCCTGCCACCACGTCCTCCCCTGGCGACCACCTGGCGCTGCCCCTCCTCGACCATATCTGCAATGAGGCGACCCTGCTCGTCCCTCACGATCGTTCCGGGAGGAATGGGTATTTCCACACTTCGGCCGCCCTTGCCGTGCATTTTCTTTCCCCGTCCCCTGGCGCCATGTCCCGCACGGAAATGGCTCTGGCGCCGAAAAGACGAAAGCGTTGTCAGACCCTTCTGAACAACCAACACAACATCCCCGCCAGCGCCCCCGTCTCCACCATCGGGCCCACCTTTGGGGATGTGTTTTTCGCGGCGGAAGGCTGCGGCTCCATCGCCACCGTCTCCGCCACTGACCATGATTTTTGCCCGGTCAATAAACACGGCAACCACTCCGGGTTTTAGTTGTCATCATTAGCAGCCGCTGCGACAACCTGTTCCTCGGGGAAAATCTCGACCATTTTGCGGTTCTTGCCGCGACGACGGTAGTTGACCACACCATCCACCCTTGCGTACAGCGTGTAGTCGCTGCCGACACCCACGTTTCTACCCGGGAGGATCTTCGTACCGCGCTGCCTGACCAGGATGCTTCCCGTGGTCACGACCTCGCCAGCGTAGACCTTGACCCCCAGGTACTGGGCGTTGCTGTCACGACCGTTGCGGGAACTTCCACCCGCCTTCTTATGGGCAAAAAGCTGAAGATCAATGCGCATTTCACTCACCTCCCACTTTAATTAAACTCAACCGCTCCGAATACTGCTCGCCTATATCCGCCAATGCAAGATAGGTCGTCTCAAGGATAACCTGGGCCTCGCGCCAGGATCCAGCCCGCAGACCCGACGAGTGTTTCACACGGCAGAACAGGTAGCCCCTGTCCACCTCGACCTCGAGGGGACAGAGCACAACCCGCTCCAGTCCGATCACTGCCGCCTGCGTCAGGGCCGATACTGCAGCGCACAGGATGTCGCGCCCCTGGCCCTCAAGTTCAGCATGACCGGAAACCTCGAAACCGCTAAGTCCCGAATACTGCCCAGACTCCGTCGTAAAAAACCTCGCAGTGATCACCACGCGACGACAGTTAACCCGTCTCGGGCAGATCGATGCGGTCGATCCGCACCTCGCTGAACTGCTGCCGATGGCCGCGAAGCTTGCGGTAGTTCACCCTGGGCTTGTACTTGAATACGATGACCTTGTCGCCCTTGCCCTCGGCCACCACATTCGCGATCACCTTGGCCCCATCAATGACAGGGTTGCCGACGGTCACTCGCCCACCGGACTTGATGAGCAGCACTTGATCAAACTCAACTTCCTCATTCGGGTCGGCGCTGAGCTTCTCCACGCGTAAGGTATCTCCAGGAGCTACTCGATACTGCTTGCCTCCCGTTTCGATGACTGCATAATCCAATTGCCTCACAGCCGAACACCCCTCAAAGGATCTACGGAGCAACATCAGACTTGCTCTTCCGATCAGGATCAAACACCATGCACAGAACGACCACTATTTTAGCACAGGCCATGAAGCGGGTCAAACCGCATCTCAACTGGCGATTGGGAGAAAACACGCGCCGACCGGTACCTGCTTCCGCCATCTTACCACTGCGTTGAGCAGAAATCAACAATACCGGAGCCGAGAACTCAACGGGCATCCCGCGTTAGGCCCGCCCGGCTCACAATAAGGGGCCGGCACTGAGAAGAAACCCCGGGGCTGACGCCGAGCAACATCAACCCAGCCAGTTAGCAATCAGGTCACACAGCGTCATAACTTCATCCCAGCCGTCTCTGAGGGTCACCCAATCATCGCCCAGCAGCCCATCGCCGCCAGATGCTCCCCACATCACGGTGGGGATGCCCATGGCGCAGAGCCCGCCCGCATCAAAGGCCCCGGGTATGTAGAGGAGCTCGGGTTCAACACCCCTCACCTGGACATTGGATTCCCTGAGCCGCTGCACCACGGCAGAGCCCGGATCGACCTCCGCGGGCAGCATGTAGACGCCGCCCTCCACCTCCACCTCAAAGGGCGACATGTCGCCGATCGCGGCGCGGACCTCGCTCACGGCCTCTGCGATATCATCGCCGGGAAGCAGTCTCCGGTCGACGGAGATCCTCGCATAGCCAGGCAAGGTGTGCGGAGCAACCGGCGAATAGACGACCTGGTAGGGCACCGCATGCTGCCCTCCAAGGTCCGGGTGAGTCTTGCTGAACTGCATCGCGCGGATCCGGTTGATCACCTCGTTGGCCCCATCGATGGCGCTGTGCCCCAGCCAGGGCGTACTCGAATGAGCGGCCTTGCCTCGCACGTGCACATAAACATCGACGCGGCCCCGGTTAGCCACGGTGATGTTCATACCCGTCCCCGTGAGAAGGATCCCGTACCTTGGCTTCGGATTGAGGTGTGCGATGATCGCCTCGGAGCAATGGTGACTGCTTCGACCCTCATTGTTGATCGCAAAATACAACATCCCCTCGAGGGGTACCTCCGACTCCACAAAAGCCTTGATCACCGTAATCATCGCCGCCTGGTGGACCTTGTTCTGGCTGACTCCCTGTCCGAAAATGGCCGGCTCATGCGATGCGTGGGGCGCGTGATCCGCTCCCGAAGGGTCCTCCACACCTTCGTCGGCTTCGAGTTCGGGGACACATGCGATTCTGGCGATGAAGGGATCCCTCATCAGGTTCTGGTGCTGGGTAGGCGTGTACGCCTGGATCAAAAGGGACTCCCCCGAGCTTCCCGATCCCATCTTCACCACCACCTGGTTGAGAGGCATCTCCAATATATTGTAGATACCAGCATCCTCCATGATGGGTCGCAGAACGTCCTGCACGTACTCCACCAGCTTCGGATGATCGGCGTCGATCAGGGTGTCCGGACCGAGGGGGACTTCCGTGGGAACCTCGATGATCTCCCTGAGAACGTCGACGAAGAATTCGCGATCCAAAGCACCCTGCACTCGCGCAAACAGATCAGCATTCATCCTGACCGTCTCCTTTCAAGATGGGCTACTCCTGTCGGGCAACCGCTCCTCGATCCCCCCATCATCACCAGGTGGGGCGACGCGCTCAACACATCATCGAGCAGGAAGGCCCTCTCCGCCGCAGTGGCGCCTATCAGCATCGCCCCAAATATCTCCGCGGCGTCGAATCCATTGCAGAACATCTGCCAGTGTTCCCATCTACTACCCCAGTATCCCTACAACACAGGGGTCCTACTCCATCTCCTTCCATATGGATCGTTCGTTTGAAAGGGACTTCGAACCCTACCTCCTCGCAGCCCCGGCCACGCTATGTAGGCTATGTCGTCTCGAAGGAACGTCCTTCCTGCTTGCACAGGCGCCGGACCAGGTTCCGCCCGGACAGTGCCACCGTGGAGATCCCGATCATGGCCTCTGCCCAGTGGCCCACCATGTGGAAATCGGCCAGGCCGGGCAGCGTGCGGCTCAGGCCCCCAACCATCACCTTCACAGCGCCCTTCGGCACCGGCCACGGCTGCATCCCGTGAAAATTACCGGTGTACCGCTCGGTGGTCACCGGGGTGGCCACATCCACCACCTCCACTCGGCTTTGAAGGCCGGGAAAGCGGTCTTCAAGAAGCCCCATCACCGCTTCGGCATCCCTCGCCTTCATCTGCTCATAACGTCCCCTGTCTGGGACCATCTTGGCCCAGAAATCGTAGGCGGAATCCAGCGGTACCATGATCACGCTCTTCCCCGGAGGCGCATAGGCCTCACCTGTGTAGATTTCCACGTTGAGATGATCCCTCTTCAGACCTGCGATCTGCACCGCAGTTTCCATGAAAATCATCAGGGCCGCGGGCTCACCCGAGAGATCCTGGTCCACTCCAAGGGAAACATGGACGCCAAAGCTCTGGGGATCCGTCGGGGGGCCCTGGTAGTAAGACCTGATCAACCCAGTGGCATATCTTCCTTCCAGCATCTCAAAGATGGTCGTTCTACCGTCGGCGGCCGATACGATGACATCGGCCCGGACCTCAGATCCTGTGGCCAGGCGCACCCCCACGGCGCGGTCGCGTTCCACAAGGACTCGATCGACCTCCGATCCATAGTGGACCTCACCGCCCAGTTGCCGATAGCGCTTCTCGATCGCCCGGGCAAAGGATCGCGAGTCGACTCCCGGCCTCCCCAGGGTGTGGTTGTGACAGCCCGCCAGAAAGCCCAGGTGCACGCCCATGGGTACGCCGGGGATGCCGTATTGAAGACGGGGAAAGGCCCTTCGCAGGAAAGGATCCTCGAAACGGCGGGCAAAATCATCCAGGGATACCCTCATCCAGCGAGGCGCGGTCGCCAGTTGGGGCGCCAGCCGGATCAACTCCATCGGCCTGTACAGGGGTAGCGCCAGGAACTCGAACTTGCTGAAGCGTCGAATCCCTCCGACATACTCATCAATCAGCCGGGCATCTCCCGGCGCCCGTTCCTTCAGATGCTCAGCCAGCCGATCTGGGTCCGTGTACGCACTGAACGCCCTGCCCCCAGGATCCTCACACCGCACGAAAACATCGTCGAAAGCCATCGGTAGGTCTGCCGTCCCCAGCTCTTCCCAGATCGGATAATACCGGGACGCAGGACTTGCCCCGGCCAGGTGGTGGATGCAGCCATCGAGAACGTAGCCCTTTCGCGTCCAGGAGGTGCAGAGTCCTCCCGGCCCGTCGTGCCTTTCGAGGATCTGAGCCTGGTAGCCGTTCATCTGGGCGTAGCACCCGGTGACCAGACCGGCGATCCCGGCCCCGATGATGATCATGCTTCTTTTTTGCATCGGTTTCTCCTATCTGCAAAGGCCATCATCTGTCCACAAGGAGGGCAACTTTCTCCGCACCCGACGGAAACGGCTGGCAAAGACCACTACGCTATAAGATCCCCTGCTGAGCCCTCCCTACCCGGCGCAAAACCAGCCAATCATCGTCAACAAGGTGAACCTAATGGGCAATGGACAGGTTCCCGGGGAGGACAGCGGAGATCCAATGGTTTACTGCGGCATGCAGGTCGATCATCTCGAGGCGTTTGCCGATGCCCCGTGGAACCGGAAAATCGCATCGTGGGCCGGAGGGAAGCCCCCGGCCCACGGAAAAGCTGTTCTGATCACATGATCCGGGCCCTCGCGTAGGTCCGGTATGCCTTCACGATCTCGACCTTGGTCGTATCTCCGACAAACCGCCCCCCTGCCTCAACGTCAATGACGTAACCTTCGACCCTGGCAATCCCATCCTTGGCATTGGAAACATGGGGCTCCTCGATCTTGAGCTCCAGGACATCGCCCTCCTTGACCGGCAGAGCCTGCTTCTCCACGTCCTCCCGATTGCCCATTGCCACGATCTTCATCTCCTCGGGGTGGCACGACTCGGCACCCCGAACGTACACGCTGCGGCCCGTCTGCTCCTCCAATTTCTTCAAGTTACTACCGCCAGCGCCGATCACCAGCGCCGCAACAGAGGGATGGACTTCAATGAGAAGGGCCTGGGCCGAAGACTGCATCAGCGCCTTGCGAATCTCCGAACGCACCTTGCCGCCCATGGTGTGTTCCGAAACCACCTGGCCTGACCCCTCGCAGTAAGGGCATGGCTTCAGAAGTATGTCTCCCAGGCTCTCCTTGACCTTCTTCCTCGTCATCTCTACCAGGCCCAACTGGGTAATGCCCAGCACCGTGGCTTTTGTCTTGTCCCGGCTCAGAGCATTCTCCAGGACCTCGACAACCTTCTCGCGGTTCTTCGGAGCATCCATATCAATGAAGTCGATAATGATGATCCCACCGATGTCGCGGATCCGAAGCTGCCGGGCAATCTCCTCGGCTGCTTCAAGATTGGTCTTGACCACCGTGGTCTGCAGATCCGCCGACCCCACGTACCGTCCCGTGTTAACATCGATGGAGGTGAGGGCCTCGGTCCGATCGAACACGAGATACCCGCCACAGTCCAGCCAGACCCGCCGCGAAATGGCCCTTTCGATCTCCTCGTTGATCCCGCGCTTGTCAAAAAGCTGTCCCTTCTCGCGATACAGCTTGACCACTCGTTTACGCGAAGGTGCCAGTACATCCAGAAGACCGAGAATCTTCTCATACTCTCCCCGGTCATCGACCAGTAGAGAGGTCACATTCGCATCCAGGCAGTCCCTCAGGACACGGTAGCTCAGCCCCATGTCCTGGTAAAGAAGGGCCGGAGCCCTGGCATTTCGGCTCTTCTTCTGGATCTTCCTCCATTGCTCCACCAGGAAATTGTAGTCGTCGCTGAGTTCTTTCGTTCCCTTTCCCTCCGCCACCGTTCGCACGATCAATCCGGTGCCCGGGTCGCGGATGGATTGGGCAATCTGTTTCAGTCGAGACCGCTCCTTGTCATCGGTGATCCGCCGGGACACGCCGACATAGTCCACCACCGGCATCAACACCAGGTAACGGCCCGGCAGGGTCACGCTCCGGGTGACCCTCGCCCCCTTGCTGCCGATCGGCTCCTTGACGATCTGGACCATCACCCGCTGTCCCCGGTGGACCAACTTGCTGATGGGAGCCCTCTTAACATTGTCGGGAAGCTCGTCCTCCTCCTCGCTTCGCACCGGGTATGCATCATCGACGTACAGAAAGCCATTCCGCTCCAGGCCCACATCGACGAAGCATGCCTCCATACCCGGGAGGACATTCTCCACCCTACCCATATAGACATTACCAGCGATCCGCTCACTCGTAGGGCGCTCAATATAGAATTCCACGAGCTGCTGCGCCTCCGTTATTGCCACACGCACTTCGTCCTGGTCAACACTGACCAGGATTTCCTTCTTCATAGTTTCCATCTCCCACACAAAAAAGTGATCTCGTGCCCCTGGACCTCTTAGAGGTCCCAGGGCTCAATTCTGTTTCCATCCTCAAGCCGGTACATGTCCGACCGATGCATCCGTACCGGTAGATCTTCCCTGCCTGGACCTGCCAGGGATGCCAGGGCCGCCAAAAACTCCTGCGGCCTGACGTTATGCTGCCCTCCCAGGGCCATGTCCGCGGAGAGTTGAATCCCTCCGCCGTCTGCACAAAACATGCTCACGTCGTATACGTGGGGCCTTATGTCGACCATGCGGTCGGATTTCTTATGCCGTTTTCTCAGCACGACCACTTCATCCCGGTCGACGAAGGAACGCACCGCCTCCGCCAATGGCTCCATCCGATCCGTTTCCAGGTGATAACGGTATTGGGAAGTATTTATCACCGATGTCAGGCTTGGTCCCTCCGGCGGCACCGGGCGAGCCTCGCGCACACAAAAACCCCCTGGAAACGCATCATTCATCCCTTTTTGCACCCGTCCAGCACCCACGCTCCCATCGGTCATCAGATCCACAAACTCTGCCTCACTTGAAAGGCCCACCGGGCGGGCAGCCGCAAAGGAGACCAGGAGGTGCGGGTTGAACCCCTCGCTGTACCTGACCGGCAGGTTCGCCCTCGTCACCGTCCTCGCCACAACCCGTAGAAATTCCAGGTGGGACACCCACCGGACCCTGGGTTCAACCACCAGTTTGCAGCGTATGCGCTCAGACACGGGTCTCACCGGGGCACCGCGAAGCGTCATCGTCGAGGGGCGAGGGATCGATCCCAAGTCTCCCACACACACCACAACCCGGGCAACCCGTCCAACGGCAATCGCCGGTGACCTGTCCCTGGTATGCCCTCGCCCGTTCCCGCTGCAAGAACTCCTTTGTCACCCCTGCGTCCAGGTGATCCCAGGGCAGGGGCTCGTCCTCGCTCCGGGTGCGCCCGGCGTACTGATGCGCATCTACGCCCACCGCCTCCAGGGCAGCAAACCAGGTCTGTGGATCAAAGAACTCGGACCAGCCATCAAATCTGCATCCCGCCTCCCACACCCTCTGCACCGCTCCGGCCAGCCGGCGGTCACCGCGAGAAAAAACGCCCTCAATCAGGCTCATCTCGGGTTCGTGCCAGCTGAACTTGACGCCCCTGCGCGGCAGCTCATCCCGCAGCAGCTGGATCCTCCGCTGAAACTCCTCCACGGAGAGCTGGGGTTCCCACTGGAAGGGAGTGTGCGGTTTCGGAATGAAACAGGCGACGCTCAGGTTGATACGCAGACTCCGCTTTGACTCGGAGAAGGTGCGGTAGATCTCCCGGGCGGTATGCACCAGGGTCGCAATGCCCCGAACATCTTCATCGGTCTCAGTGGGGAGACCGATCATGAAATAGAGCTTCACCGTATCGCACCCTGAGGCAAAGGCGGCCTCCAGTGAATCCACGTAATTCTCTTCGGAGACTCCCTTATTGATCACGTCCCGCAGGCGCTGCGTCCCCGCCTCGGGGGCGAGCGTGATCCCGGTGTGGCGAACCTCTCGGACCTTCTCTGCCATCTTCACCGAGAACTCATCGATCCGCAGGGAGGGAAGGGATACGCTGGTGCGGGTCTCGGCGAATCGGCCCGTCAGCTCGTCCATGACCCCCTCGATCTCGGAATAGTCCGTCGTTGACAGCGACGATAGGGACACCTCGGAATAACCCGTGTTCTCCACCATCTCGTAACAGAGATCCACGACCTTCTCCGGCGACCTCTCCCGGACCGGACGGTAAATCATGCCCGCCATGCAAAACCTGCATCCCCGGGTACAGCCCCTGAACAACTCCATGACCGCCCGGTCATGGACCATCTCGGCAAAGGGAACCACGGGCCGGGTGGGGAAAGGCACCTCTCCCAGGTCCCGAACCACCCGCTTCAGGATCCTCGGGGCCCACTCACGCAGGGGCTCAAGGGAGACAAATCCACCCCGGTCATCATAGTGTGGGCGATAAAAACCCGGCACATAGATCCCGTCCAGGCGGGCAACCCGCTCCAGGAACCCCTCTCGACCCCCAGGGCGTCCCTCCGCTGCCCAGTTGGCATAACAGTCGACGATCTCCAGGGCAATCTCCTCACCGTCACCTAAAACCACGAAATCGAAAAAATCCGCCATAGGTTCGACGTTGAAGGCGCACGGGCCTCCCGCCACAACATAGGGATCGGTTTCTCCCCGATCCTCCGACCGCAGGGGTATAGATGACATAAAGAGGAGATTCAGGACGTTGGTGTAGGTCATCTCGTACTGCAAGGTGATGCCAAACAGATCAAAATCCCTGATCGGGCGGCGACTCTCCAGGGAAAACAGGGGAATGTTCCCCTCTGTCAGCAATCGCTCCATGTCCGCGGCCGGGCTGAACACGCGTTCAGCAAGGCAGTCCGGATGCCCATTGAGCACCCCGTACAGGATCTGCGTTCCCAGGTGTGACATCCCCACCTCGTACAGATCAGGATACGCCAGGGCAAACCTGACCTGGGTCTCATCCCAGTCCTTTTTCACCGCGTGCAACTCGCCCCCCATGTACCTGCTGGGGCGGTCCACCTGCGGCAGAAGTCTGTCAACGCAATGCGCCAGATCCAATATCTCGCTCCTTTCGGACCGGCTTGTCCCCCCAATCATTATATAGAAACCCTCGCACAGACAGAAACCTTCCATCCTGCAGGCCGGGGAAACCCTTCCAGCCATCA
>SKXF01000323.1 GCA_007128555.1 Clostridia bacterium
AACATCATCGATCTGCGTTTCCGTTCTGAAGACGATGGGTCCTCGGTGGCATCTTTGCAGGGAAGTCGCATCCTGCGAAGGGAACCTGGACACCTCGTGTTGCGTCATCACGGTGACGCAAGCGTCAACGAGTTGCTGGCCTGGATTTCCTGCCGGGTTACGGTGGAGGAGATCTCCATCCGGAAGCCACCCCTGCATGATATCTTCGTCGAGACAGTGAAGAGAAGAGGCGATGCCATTGAAGACCCGACCTTTTCGTAACGTGATCAAGGTGGCTCGCTGGGAGTTCTGGAAGAACGTCCGAACGCCAACCTTCCTGCTGCTGACCTTTCTCATCCCCCTGCTGATGGTGGCGGTGGCGGGTGCCAGTTACCTGGTGGGCGAACGCGTGCATTCCGAGGCGATCACGATCGCGGTGATGGATGAGACGGGCGGTTTCTACGAGCACCTGGACCGTCACGTCATGGGTACACCCATCACGCTGCAGCAGCACCCTGGCAGCCAGGAGGAGATCGAGGAAGGACTCCGAGAAGGGGAGTTCTCAGCATTCATCGTCGTCGATGAACACGCCCTGGCAGAGGGCAGGATCCCACTGTATGTCAGCGATGCGCGCGATGTGGCCACGGCCACATTGAGAACCCCGCTGACCAGGGCTGTGACCTCCTATCGGCTTGACGCCCTGGGCCTGGACGAGGGGCAGATAGCGGCAGCGACCTCTGGGGTGTCTTTGGATAGGCATCTCATCGAGGGCGAAGACGAGCACTTTTCAGCCATGATCATGCCTGTCATCGTGGCTATGACCCTGATCTTTGCCTCCATCTTCTCTGGACAGATCCTGATGTACGGGATTATCAAGGAGAAGCGCAACCGGGTGGTGGAGATCCTTCTCTCTTCGGTTTCCGCGGCGGAACTTCTCTGGGGCAAGGTCGTGGGTTTTGGGCTCCTCGGCCTGGTTCAGATCTCCGTGTGGGTGGGAACCGCACTCCTGGCGATCAATCGCTTCGTCGATATGGAAGGTTTCTCCCTGCCCCTGGGGGACGCTATGATCTACCTGCTGTACTTCCTGTTCGGCTATCTGCTCCTAGCGTCCCTGTTCGCTGCCATGGGCGCAACGATGAAGGATGCTGAGGGCGGTAGCCAGGCCCAGGGACTGGTCGTGCTGGGACCCATGGCCCCCATGTTCTTTGCCACCCTGATTTTCATGCAGCCGAACGCCTTCATTCTGTGGATCCTGGGCCATGTCCCTCCCTTTAACCTGACCGCAGTGCTCCTGCGCATGGCTGCAACCCGGCTCCCTTCCTGGGAGATCGCGACGACCCTGGCGGCACTGTTTCTGTCTTCGTTGCTCTTCATGCGGCTTGGAGCGAGGATCTTCCGCGGAGGGTTGCTAGAGTTCGACCGTACGATTGGGCTCAGGGATGTGAAACGCATGCTCTCGCGCTCGTGAGGCTATAGCTGTGTGAGGTTCATCGGCCACTACCTGTGTTCTGTCGGATGTGGGACCATCGTGGGTTGTTGCCGGGCGCATGCTGTGGGGTTTGCTGAGAGATCCTACGTGAGCAGTGCGGTGAATCCAGCGGAGGTGCATATGCCCTTGTGAAGACTCCCATTCCAGGATAGAACTCTCCAGCATGGACAGGCTTATGAGGATCTCCTTCGGGCCCAGAGCCCCTTCAGCGCCTGTGAGCCTGAGGCTGTGGATGAACCTTCCTTCTGGTATAATCGGCAAAGAGAAAACCGACGGGGTGGTGCTTGTGACGGAAGTGTTATCCAACTGGAAAATGCAGGAAGAGTTTGCCGACATCGTGAGACAGGCGGTGCAGTCCCTGGTTTCGGAGGGGTGTCTGCCAGAAGAAACCCTGGAGAAGCCGATCATCGTGGAGAAGCCGCGGGATCCAGACCATGGGGATCTGGCCACCAATGCAGCCCTGGTCCTTGCTGGACCCGCTCGCCGCTCGCCGCGAAAGGTCGCGGAGGAGCTTTGCCGGGCCATGGGCCCCCAGATCGAGGGCAGCCGCCATTTTCACAGCCTGGAGATTGCCGGTCCGGGGTTCGTGAACTTGCGCTTCAGTGATGCCTATCTATACGATTTGCTGGCAGTGATCACAGAGGATGACCGCTACGGCAGCTGGGAGCGGGGCGGGGGGCGCCGGGTTCTTGTTGAGTTTGTCAGCGCCAACCCCACGGGACCCCTCCTCGTTGTTCAGGCCCGTTCAGCGGCCCTGGGTGATGTGCTGGTGCGGCTCTTGAGACGAATCGGTTACGATGCGAACAGCGAGTACTACGTCAATGACGCCGGGGGCCAGCTCGACAAACTGGGCCTGTCCATGCAGATCAGGGTGCAGGAGCTGAGCGGCGAGGATGTCACACTGCCCGAGGATGCCTATCCCGGCGACTACGTGAGGGATCTTGCCCAGCTGTACCTGCAGCGCCACGGTGATGATGGGGAGATGTCCCGCGAGATTCTCGGGCGTTTTGCCGCCGAGGAACTCATCAAAGAGCAGAGGCAGATGCTGCAAAGGTACGGTGTACAGTTCGACCGCTGGTATCGTGAGAGCGAGATCAGGGCCCAGGGCGGACCGGAAAGGATTCTCGCCCTTCTTGGCGAACGGGGTTACCTTTATGATCTGGATGGGGCGGTCTGGCTCAGGAGCACGGCCTTTGGCGATGATAAGGACCGGGTGCTGGTCAAAAGCGACGGCTCCTTCACGTACCTTGTTCCCGATCTGGCCTATCACCTGGACAAGTTGGAAAGGGGCTACGAGTGGTTGATCGACATCCTCGGTCCGGATCATCATGGTTACGTGGCCCGAATGCAGGCTGGCCTTTGTGCCCTGGGCTACCCAGAGGATGTGCTTCACGTGCTCATCTCCCAGTGGGTGCGCTTGTTAAGCGGGGGCAAAGAGATCAGTATGTCCAAGCGGGCAGGGACCTTTGTGCCCATGGAGGAACTCCTGGACGATGTCGGCAAGGATGCTGCTCGCTTTTTCTTCGTCATGCGCTCGCCAAGCTCTCCCCTGGACTTCGATCTGGATCTTGCCAGGGCCCAATCCTCCGATAATCCTGTCTACTATGCCCAGTATGCGCACGCCAGGATTTCCGGGATTATGGTAGAGGCGGACAGGAGAGGACTCGGGCAGGGGGTGGATCGATTTACGGAGTGCCTTAGTGTCCTCAACCATCCCAGGGAGCATCAGCTCATTCGGCTCCTCGGGGATTATCCTGGTGAGGTTCTGCAGGCCGGCGAGAGTCTTGAACCTCAGCGCATTGCCGCGTACGTTCTGGACCTGGCCGCTGCATTTCACGTCTTCTACACGGACTGCAGGATCCTGGGTTCCGATGAGCGGATGACGGCAGCCAGGTTGATCCTGGCGAGGGGGTGCCAGAAGATACTCGCCGACGCCCTCGGTCTCATGGGAGTTGATGCCCCGAAGAGGATGTGAGAGTGTTAGATCGATGGGATCAGGACGAGATCGAACAATGGTGGCGCCACCTGGATGCACAATGAGACTGTGCATGCTGTGGGATATCTCTGCCGTTCTATTTGCCAATGGCACCTGACAGGGCGTCATAGCCCCTTTTACGTCGCCTCATATAAGCTCTATACTTGGATTCGTGAGCTTTGAGACGGAGCGAGGTGAAGGTGGCGATGTACTCCAATCATCAAAGAGATCGATTCCCTGAGATGTCCCTGGCCAGGGTTCTAACGGTATTGGGTGTCTTGCTTCTTTTGGGTGCTCTTCTTCTGCTCCTGGGCCCCGAGGCGTCGGCGACGGGCATCCTGTCGGGTCCCCAGGATTCCGTCCTGGTTGCCGAGTCCTCCGGGGTTGGTTTGAACCGCCCTTTTGATTGTTCCGCATTGACTTCAGTGTCCCTCGAGAAGGAAGATCCGTCCCTTTAGGGAATAAAGAACTCAGCCGGTGTTTCATCATTCGGCGCGGCCCGCGAATTGGCTGGTGCCCTGTGGGCGCCAAAATTCACGTTAGGGGTGATGACCGGGAGCGGGCCCGCAGCGCCTGTCTGGCGTTGTTCATTTCCCCGGGACCATATGACAAAAAGACGTGCTCTTCGACCGGAGGACTTCCACAGGTTTAGGGGGGTTGGAGAACCCCACATCTCACCCGACGGCCAGAGACTGATCTACTGTGTTGAGACGAGGGATGCCGACAAGAACAGGAGATATGTGAACCTGTACCTGATGGATCTTCCCCGCGGTGAATCTCGCCCGTTGACGGTGGGCAAACACAGGAACACCTCACCGCGGTGGGCTCCCGACGGCAGCCACATAGCCTTTCTATCAAATCGGTCTGGAAAGAACCAGATCTGGATGATGAATGTTTCCGGCGGTGAACCCTGGCACCTGGAGACAGAGCTTATTCCAGCGGGGCCTGTTTCGTGGTCTCCCGATGGTTCCGCCCTGGCCTTCACAGCGCGGGTGTTTGAGCCAGAACAGGACTGGGTTCCCTATGCTGGAGCCCCTGACGGTGATCGCACGCGTGCGATGGAACAGGCATCTGGCCAGGATGAGGCCAGTGATGTGCGGGTCATCACTCGTCTCCGGTATCGTTTTGATGGGGTGGGGTCCTTTGGTGACCGGCGAAGCCACGTTTTTGTCGTGGCAGCTGCCGGGCCGGAGGAACCCAGGCCTGAACCCCGTCGCCTGACAGAGGGTGAGTATGACCACCTCGGTACTCCCTCCTGGAGCCCAGACGGCAGGAAGCTCGCCTTCTGTGCCCTGAGGGAGCCCGATGCTGACAAGGCCCTGGCAATGGATCTATGGGCTGTTGACGTGGTAACGGGACAGATGGAACACCTGATGAAGGGGACCGGAACGGCTGCAGGCCCCCTGTGGTCCCCCGATGGAAACCGGATCGCCTTTGCCGGTCACGATGGTTCCCGCGGTCGTTCGACGACGAACGGTCTGTGGGTCATCGATGTGGGTCGGGAGGGCAGTCTCCCCCGGAGGCACGATCAAGCCTTTCATCTGACCGGCGAACTGGATCGCCCCCTCGGGGGGATCGCCTCCGATGTTGGCCTGATGTCCTCCGCTCCTCCCTTCGCATGGGGGCCCGACGGTGAGTCTATCTTCTTTCTTTGTGGCGACCGTGGCTCTGTTTACCTGTATCGCGGCGACCTTGGCGAAGAGACCTGCAGGACTGAGCGCATCCTTGGAACCGAAGATGGGGTCATCCCTGCCTTCAGCTGTGGTCCCGATGGCAGCGTGGTCTACCAGAGCGGCAGCTCCTGTGTTCCGGACGAACTGTGGCTGTGCGAGCCAGACGGCGAAATTCGTCTGCTCACTTGTGAGAACGCTGCACTGGTTGAGGAGGTGTGGTTCTCAGCTGTCGAACGATTTGACTACTGCAGTCATGATGACACGCAGATCGAGGGTTTCATGATGCGGCCTCGCGGTTATGAAAAGGGGAAAGCCTATCCTACCGTGACTCTGATTCACGGGGGCCCCCACGGTGCGTACGGACAGGGTTTCCTGTTCCAGGCCCAGATTCTCGCATCCAATGGCGTGGCGGTTCTGTATACCAACCCCAGGGGAAGCCAGACCTATGGGCAGGACTTCGCATGCGCAGTGGTCGAGGATTGGGGAGGTGCTGACTACGGGGATATCATGGTCGGAGTTGACTGGGTCATTGAGCAGGGCATTGCCGACGAGCATCGCCTGGGCGTGATGGGGTGGAGCTACGGCGGTTTCATGAGCTCCTGGATTGTGACCCAGACGGATCGCTTCACCGCTGCCATCATTGGAGCCCCCGTCACCAACAGGCACAGCTTCTTCGGTACGAGCGACATCGGCCATGACTTCGGTGGGCATCAATGCGGGGGTACGCCCTGGGAAGACCCGGAGAAGTTCCTGGAGCGTTCTCCCCTTGCGCATGTCGACCAGGTCAGGACACCGGTCATGCTCATGCACGGCGAGGGTGACCTCCGTTGCCCCGTTGCCCAGGCCGAGGAGTTCTACCTGGCGCTGAAATACCTGGACCAGGAGGTGGTCATGGTCCGGTACCCCGATGAGTATCACGGCCTGAGCCAACCCGAACACGTGCAGGACCGTATGGCGCGCATACTGGCATGGTTTGAGTACCACCTGGCGGACTAGATTCACAGGGGAGGCCCCCCGCTGGGGGCCTCCTTCGTCAACCTCTGGCTGGCATTTTCAGCGTTGATCTACCCTGGAAGGGGGATCGGAAGGTGACACGGTTCTTCGGTCTCTTTAAGTGTGCACGATGCGGACAGCGTCTGCAGAGTGGGAGTTTCATGGCGGTCATAGGCCGCGCGCCTCCCGATGGCTGGTCCATGCCGGTCGGGCGAACGGACAAGATCATTGAGACCATCGGTGAGGTCTACTGCGAAAGGTGCTTCGCCAGGAGGTGGCGCAGGCCAACCAATACATGATGGCATCCTCGCTGTTCACTCATGCGGAATGCAAGGGTGGCGATAAACGGAGTACCGTCCTTGCATTTTCAGTTGTCCTTGATCATGCTCTTTGTTTCGGATCGCATCGGGATACTCAATCCGGCTACGGTCTGCGGCCTCGCCAGGTACCCTGCCTGCCCTCTACGTGGGGTGCCATCTTTGTGGTTCGCAGGCGTGGGCCGTAGGTCAGATCGATGGAACGCGCCAATACTCCCTTATCAAGTCGTGACCCCCCACTCCACCCCAGACCCTACACCGTCAAGTTGGTCCACCCTGGATCTGTCCGGGACCGATCGCCAGAGCAAGCGGCGCAAATGAGAGATGCCAGGGCTTTCCTCGGTTGAGAGGTTCTCCCCCTCATGCTATAATACCCGGTGCCTCAATGGGAATCTTTTGTGTTGTGACCCTCTCTCAGAGGACACACTGTTCTAAAGGAGGTGAGAACATGAAACACAGCAACCCATTGATGTTGCTAATGCTCAAGTATATCAGCCGGGCCGACGCAGAACGCCTTGATGACCTTCTATCCGAGATGCATCGTTTTGATGTCAGGCGTTGCCTCGCTCGTCTTGAACCTCCCGCCAGGGCAGAGTGTTTCCGCCTCCTGAACGCGGAGATTCTGAGCGAGATTATCAGTGATATGGATGAAGATGATCAGATTGAAGCCTTTTCCCTGATGACAGACGAGAAGATGCGAGACGTTCTCAATGACATGCCGATCGATGACGTGGTGGATGTGCTGGGAGTTATGGACGATGACGAGGTCCGTGATCTGTTGCCCCAGCTCGAGGACCAGGAGGAGGTCTCCCGGCTCATGGCATTTGCCCTGGACTCAGCCGCTGGGTTGATGACCACCGAGTTCATCAGCATCGCCGAGTCACTGACGGTCCAGGAGGCTATACAGGTAATACAACACAGCGCTGACGATGCAGAGACCATCTACTACATCTACGTGGTCGATGATGAGAACAGGCCCGTGGGGGTGCTGTCACTGCGCGAACTCCTGGCAGCAGGCTGGGTGGAGCCGATCCGGGATGTTATGAAGGAGAACCTGGTGACGGTGGAGGAGGGCATAGACCAGGAAGAGGTTGCTCATATCATCGCGAAGTATGATCTCCTGGCGGTCCCGGTCATCAACAGGAACGGGGAGATTTCGGGCATTATCACTGTCGATGATATCGTGGATGTCATCGAGGAGGAGTCAACAGAGGACCTCTTTAAGATGGCTGGCCTCATTGAGCAGGGAGAGGATAATGACGAGTTTCGCAGTGCGCGCCTGATCCAGTCTGATCTGGGTACCATCATTCGCATCCGCCTGCCGTGGCTGCTCCTTGCGCTGGTCGGGGGTATGATTGCCGGCGGGGTCATTGGAGCCTTTGAGGAGATCCTGGAGACCATCGTTGCCCTTGCCTTCTTTATCCCGGTCATCATGGACATGGGCGGCAATGTTGGCACCCAATCCTCTACCATTTTCGTCCGGGGTTTTGCTCTCGGACATGTGGACCGGGACAGGTTTTTCCCCTACCTTTTTGGTGAACTCAAGGTCGGTCTTTCCCTTGGGGCGATCAGCGGCTTCCTCGTGGCTTTGATGGCCTATATGTGGCAGCGAAACGTAGTCCTCGCACTGATCGTCTCTGCCTCGATGGCCTTCACGGTGGTTCTGGCCACCGTCATCGGGTTCGCCATACCCTGGGGGCTGGCGAAGATGAACTGGGATCCCGCTGCGGGCTCGGATCCGCTGATCACGACGATCAAGGATGTCACCGGTCTCATGATCTATTTCAGCCTGGCCGGGGCCCTCATGCAATACCTGTAGGCCGTTCGGCGCGGGGGGACTCACCGTGGGCGTGCCCGGTCAGGGGCATCGCTCACACCCCCCTGGCCGATACTACACGTTGAGCTGTGGCGCCTCGGGCCTCCGATTCATGGCAGACTGGGGAGCTGAAGCCATTGTGCATTTTGCCCAGCCATATGGGAGTATAGGATGGGTTCGGGCGGTGCATCCTCACCCATGGGGTGGAAACATTGCTAGAAGGCCCAGCTGTTGTATTCCGCGGGGTGGTATCCTTCCTGACGCTCTTGATCCTGTCCCGTATCCTGGGGAAGACACAAATCAGTCAGCTTACCTACTTCGAATACATTGTGGGCATCACCGTGGGCTCCATCACGTCATCGATGACCGTGGACCTGAACATACGGCCACTGTCGGCCTGGATCGGCCTGGTCACATGGATTCTTCTTGCCGCGATCCTGGAGTATGTGACCATCAAGTGGCGCTGGGCGGCCAAGGTCCTCAAGGGCGAACCCACCGTGGTCGTGGCTGAAGGACAGATTCTTGAGAACAACCTTCGTGTCATGCGATACGAAATCGATGACATCCTGGGGCTGCTCCGGAACAAGGGTGTATTCGATCTCTCCGACATAAAGGTCGCGATGCTTGAGACCAACGGGGATCTTTCCATACAGAAGTGGCCCAATCTGCGACCCCTGACGCCCCAGGACATTGGCATGGCGAAGGGTGCGGAGCAGCTCACCATGGAGTTGATCTACGAAGGAGAGATCATGGAACACAACCTGCATATGCTGCGCCTGGATCGAGACTGGCTCGAGACGCAGTTGAGCTCCCGGGATCTGGCCATGGACGAGGTGGCCTATGCCGCCCTCGACTCCACGGGCAAGCTCTATGTTGACCTCTACCGGGATCGCTTCACCATACCCATCGATATCAGCGATTACAAGGGGCCTGGTTGAGTCGTGCGGGGGGTTGAGCTCGGATGGAGGAACTGGCTCCTGTACATAGCTGTCGTCCTGATCCTTGTTCTGTTTTACTTCTCCATGAGCACAGTGCCCTGGATGAAGCGGCCTCTCGGCCAGGGGGAGGATGTGGAGGGGTACCTCGACGACCTCGCCAGCATGATCCGCGATGAGAAATGGGAGGAAGCCACGGGCCAGCTGCCGGACCTGGAAGAGGCATGGGACCAGGTCAGCGCCCGTTTGCAGCTGGTCCTCGAGAGAAATGAGATGAACCGCTTCTCTTCCGGGATTGTGAGGCTGGAGGTCGCAATCGACCGAAGGGATGTGACGCGAGCCCTGACGGAGATTGCTGAGATGAAACAGGTGTGGCAAGAAATGGGAAAGTAGCCCGGGGAGGCTTTGGCAATTGACGGTTCCGAACCATCCCAAATAGAATGTACGTGGGCACCCGGTTCAGTTGCCTCCGCGCAGCTGAGCCCTTTGCTTTTTCAGCTCCGCGGTGCTTCCCGTCACATACGAGTGTGTCATCGAAGTCCTTCGACAGGAGGTTGGATACGTGGCAAAGTTCATTTTTGTGACAGGTGGCGTGGTTTCGGGGCTGGGGAAAGGTATCACTGCGGCTTCCCTGGGGCGCCTGCTGAAAAGCCGGGGACTCCGGGTGGCGATTATGAAACTGGACCCATACATAAATGTTGACCCTGGCACCATGAGCCCCCTGCAACATGGCGAGGTATTTGTTACCGAAGATGGTGCTGAGACGGACCTGGATCTTGGCCACTATGAACGGTTCATCAACATGGATCTGAGCCAGGATAACAACGTGACCACCGGCGGAATATACTCGAGGGTTATTGACCGCGAACGTCGGGGCGAATATCTTGGCAGGACGGTCCAGGTCATTCCCCACATCACCAATGAGATCAAGGCGTGCATCGAGCGGGTGGCCCACAATTCAGGGGCCGACGTGGTCATCGCCGAGATCGGAGGCACGGTGGGTGATATCGAAAGTCTGCCCTTTCTCGAGGCCATCCGGCAGATGAAGGCTGATGTGGGCCGACGTGGCGTGATGTATATCCACCTCACCCTGGTACCCTATATTGAAGCGGCCCGTGAACAGAAGACGAAACCCACCCAGCATTCGGTGGCTTCACTGAGGGGGATTGGGATCAACCCCGATGTGATTGTCTGCCGTTGCAGTCAGCCCCTCAGCGACGAGGTTATTGCCAAGCTGGCCCTGTTTTGCGATGTGCCAGCGGATGCTGTCATTGAGAACCTGGACCTGGATACCATTTACGAGGTTCCATTGGTTCTGGAAGAACAGGGACTGGCTGAGCTGGTCATTGAACATTTTCAGCTGCAAACCAGGGGACGGGACTTGGCCGAATGGCGAGATGTGGTGCACCGCTATCGGAATCCCAAGGACGAGATTCGCGTGGCCATCGTCGGCAAGTATGTGGATCTGCCCGATGCTTACATGTCCGTCGTCGAGGCCCTGGTGCACGCGGGGATCCACCACCAGGTCCGGGTACAGATAAAGTGGGTGGATTCCGAGGAACTGCAGCCAGGCGAAGACACAGATGATGCAGCCCATCTGCAGGATGTTGATGCTGTGATTGTGCCCGGAGGTTTCGGTGATCGGGGTATTGAGGGGATGCTCAGAGCCGTGCGATATGCCAGGGAACAGGGGATTCCTTTCCTGGGAATATGTCTCGGCCTGCAGTGTGCCGTCGTTGAGTTCGCCCGAAATGTTCTGGGTCTTGAGGGGGCCAACAGCGTGGAGTTTGATGACGGCACACCTCACCCAGTTATTGATCTCATGCCCGATCAGAAGGAGATTGATCGGCTGGGCGGGACGATGCGCCTCGGATCCTATCCGTGTGCTGTGCGACCGGACACCCTGGCCGCTCGAGCTTACGGAACGCCTAGCAGCCAGGAACGGCATCGTCATCGTTTTGAAATCAACAATGCCTACCTTGATGCGATGCAGGCTGGGGGCTTCATCCCGTCGGGAATGTGGGAGGAAGCCGAGCTGGTCGAGATCATGGAACTTCCCGGGCACCCCTGGTTCGTGGGGGTTCAGTTCCACCCCGAGTTCAAGTCCCGGCCCAACCGACCCCATCCGTTGTTTCGCGATCTCGTGGAGGCAGGTCTGGACCGAAGCCGGCAGCGTCGATAGGTTAGATATCAGGTGTGAGGAGATCTTTCGTCATTCTGGAGGGCTGGAGGATATCCGTGTTCTTGTCTTCATGTCGAACTGATCTCCCTCCAGAAGTATGTGTATCTTGAGATCAGAGACAGATATAGGACCGCCAGCCTCGATGTCATTGGCATTGGTGTAGGAGATCTGTGTGCCGTCGAAGAGGGTGACCGAATGCTCACCGAGGATCGTCATAACCCCTTCCGGCCGGATAAGTACGGCGGTGTTCTCGTCGATGCCCAGGCCCATGACCCTGGGGTTCTGGGCGACTACTGTGACCATCCGTCCGATTCGACGTCGCTCGGAAAAGTGTTGATCGATAATCACCCCTGATAGCAGCCCGAGTCCCGGGCACATCCGGATTGCACCCCGGGATGGCATCGGATCAACGTCCCCGCCGGCTACCATGGTCTCGCTCATGGCCGAGGCTCCCGCGCTGGTGCCCCCGATGATGCCCCTGTCCACGAAGACATCGTAGATGGCGTCTCCGGCGGCGGTTCCGCCGAGGATACCCGTGATGCGGACCTGATCGCCCCCTGTCAGGAAGACACCTGCGGCTTCTCGGATCCGCTCGGCGGTTGCCCCATCGTTGGCGTGATCCCGGCAGCGGATCTCGGCCACGTCCACGGGGTGAACCCCGCACTTGAGGAAGAGGTTCTGGTACTCGGAGGCAATGTCCAGATCATCATCTCGGAGGCCGGTCGGAAGAATGACCAGGCGAGACGATGGGCGATGTGCGCCCGCCTTCCGGGTCTCCAGGGCGAATCGGTCAAGGATCACGGTATTGCCCTTCCTGACCTCTCCTCCACCTATGACGAGCAGAGTTCCCTCTGCCTTTGGCTCAAAAACCGGTGTGGTTGGCATTGGACTCTCTTAGGGTGAGCGAAAGTCGTGGTGTTCATTCAGCCTGGCTGATCTAAGTTGCTCAGTCGATCCATTGACTCGGTTTCCAGTCCGTACCTGCAACGTTAGAACCAGTGAGGACTGAGGAAATTATGGTTGCGGTCGTCTCAGCAATTGCGTTCATTCGAGTTCAGGCGACATGCAAAAGCGGAGTGAAATGACCATGCGAGCCACTTCACTCCGCAAACTCGGCGGATATGTGATTATGAGCCGGGCGAAAACTCCAGCTTCCTTGAACCTTCGTCGTCGAAGATCATGACTTCAACATCGGAGGTCAGAACATCCGCGTACGTGAACGAAATACTGCGATTGTGTTGATTCTCGCCGAGGCGGACCAGGAAAATGTCGGGGTAGGTTTCCTCGAGAGTACCCTCTCTCTCAACGATGCGACGACGTCCCCGGTTCGCACGAACCCGGACAGCTTGACCCAGATGCTGTTCCAGATGGTGGCGAATCTCATTAAGAGTAATGGGTTGACGATCACTTCTCATTGATTCACCCCTTAACCAGCACACATCTGAGAGCACATAAATATACTAGCATTTTCTGATGATAAAGTCAATGAATCTTGTAAAGCTATCAAATACCACATTTGCAGTCAACCCGAACTGCGGAAATATCCAGGGTAACGGCAAAGTCGGGTTGTGTTCAGGTAGGACAGGTGTTTAGAGAAGGCACTGGTGTTTTTCTCCGAGATGCGATAGACTGGCCACAGTAGATGATCTGGGGGGATTCGATGCAGGCA